>VSOD01000057.1 GCA_009774655.1 Lachnospiraceae bacterium | reverse complement strand
GTCTTGATCTCTCTGGCCAGCGTATTTTCCCCCGCCCAGTTCAACAGATTGCTCATGGCAAAAGCCAGCAGGATATAGGTAAACATCTCCGCCCGCTCCATCCCGCCGATGGCGCCGCCTTCCTGCTGCGCGTAGAGCGCCGCCCACAGCAGGTACTGCCCGCCAAGCAGCGCCACGGGACTTAACAGATTGATGAAAAAACTGGTCCTGTAATAGAGATGACTCTGCATGGAGATCGCAGTCAGCTTCCAGAAAGTCCTCATAACGTGCCCTCCCCTGCAAAAATACGGGAGACCACCTCGTCGATATCCGGCTCTTCGATCGTGATGTCCTCGATCGCAAAACAACCCGACACCGCCGACAGCACTTCGGCCGAAGAATATTCCCTGACCGGATACACGATCCTGGTTACCCGCCCCTCCATGGTGATCCTGGCAAGCGGCAGAAGGCTGCGGATATCCCGCTCCTGCTTCCCCGTCACCTGAATCATCTTATCCTGCACGAACCGGTGTTTCAACCGGTCCAGCGTACCGTCGTAGATCAGCCTGCCCCCGGAAAGCACAATGGCGTCGTCACAGATCTCGTCAATATCGTCCAGATCGTGGCTGGTGAGGAAGATCCCCGTCCCCGTCTCCTCATTCATCTGCCGCAGAAATGTCCTGATGGTATGCTTCACATTGATATCCAGCCCGATCGTCGGCTCATCCAGAAACAGAAGCTCCGGACTGTGCAGAAAGACCATACCGATATCCGCCCGCATCCGCTGCCCCAGAGAAAGTTTCCTGGCCGGAACGGAAAGCAGCGGCTGCAGCGCCAGAAGCTCCACAACCCGGTCGTAATTCTTCCGAAACATCCCCTCATCCAGCCTGTACAACGTTTTCACCGCCTGATAGCTCTCGATCACCGGAATGTCCGTCCACAGGTTGGTCTTCTGTCCGAACACCACCCCGATCCTTCTCCGGTAACCGCGTCCGCCCCGGCGCGGATCCGTCCCGAATACCCGGATCTCACCCGCAGTGGGCGTGAGGATCCCGATCATCATCTTGATCAGCGTCGATTTCCCGGCGCCGTTCTCCCCGATACAGGCCAGCGCCCTGCCCTGCTCCATCTGAAAAGACAACCCGTCTACAGCCACCTTCTGTTCCCATTTTGCATGGAACAGATTGGCGAAGGCGCCCTTTAAACCGGGTTGTTTATGGTTGACCTTATATACTTTTCCAAGCTCTCGTGCCTCGATCATGCTGTCTGCCCCCTCATTTGCTTACACAGTAAAGCCTGTATTTCATGTAGTTTCCCACTGTTGTTTCTTACCTGCTGTTTCTTACCTGTTGTTTCTTGCCTGTTATTTCTTCCCTGTTATGTCATACTCTGTACTTTTCTGTAAAAGGCTGCCGTCATTCGCCCGGCTGCTTCTGCTTCTCCAGCATCGTCTCGATCCGCTCCCGGAAGAACTGGATCAGAGGCCCGTTCAGACAGGCATTCACGATCGTGCCCAGCCCTACGATCTCCCAGATACTGTTATGGGCCATCACACAGAAGACAACCCCGATCACGATCACCACCACATCCGACATGACTCTGGCAAACCGGAAGGAAATCTTCCCGTGGGCATATTTTGTGATGATAAACGCCACACTGTCGTAGGGCGAAATCCCCATGTCGGCGATCATGTAACAGGCACAGCCAAGCGATGCAAACAGCGTACCCAGAATCAGAAACAGGATCCGCAGCGGCATGGTCACCTGCAGGCCGATCCGGTTCAGGAAAAGCCAGCACAGAAAGTCCGCCGTATATCCCACACATACCATGTTGACTACCGTTCCCGGACCGATGCAGTGCCTGATCGTAAACCATACGACCAACAGCAGCACGGCATTGATCAAAAGCTGCCAGGTGCCGAAGGACATCCGCAGGAATCCACTGACGCCCAGATTCATACAGGAAAAGGCATCCACCCCGAAGCCGCTCATACGATAGGAGGCAACGCACATACCAATCAGCAGGATGCCCGTCAGCATCAGCATAAATTTCTTTTTTTCCGCAACAGCCTGTTTCATGATCCTGTCCATTCCTTTCCCTTTTTCAGGCACAAGCAATACCTATAGTAAACGACATAACAAATTTCTGTTCCATGCTCCTGCAGGAGCCATATACGGAAGCACCTGCAAGGCCGAAAACGAAATTTCAAATGTCGTTACCTATATATAAATCCGACCGCCGATTTACGCTTCTGCCTCCAGCACATAGATCCCGGATTCAAAATCCGTATAGGGCTTCACCCCGGCCGGCACCTGCCCGGCCGTCTCGTCGCTGGTGATCAGCCCCGCCCGCATCAATTCATCTCCGAAATGGCATGTACCGCTGTACACATTCCGGTAACAGTAAGACGGATTCAGACCCTCCAGCCGCACCCTCGTATATCTGCCGTTGACACAGTTGAGCACACGATACCAGCCCACCAGCGCGGTCTTCTGGTCTTCGCTCACCGCCATCCATACCGTCTCATTCCCCTCGAAAGGACTTTTCAGCCGATAAAACGTCCCGTACTGCAGCACCTGCCTGTATTTTTTCATAAAGGCGATCTGTTCTTTCACTTCCTCGTTCTCTTCACTGCTCAGCTTATTCAGATCCAGTTCATAGCCAAAAGTACCAAAATACGCTACATTGGCTCTCGTATGCAGCGGCGTATCGCGGAAGACCTGATGGTTGGGCGCCACGGACACATGCGTGCCCATGCTGCTTACCGGATAGCACAGGGAAGTGCCGTACTGGATCTTCAACCGCTCCACCGCGTCACTGTCGTCGCTGACCCAGCCCTGGGGCGCATAGTAGAGCATCCCCGGATCGAACCGCCCGCCGCCGCTGGAACAGGACTCAAAGAGCACCTGCGGGAATTCTGTCGTCAGCCGGTCATACAGATCGTACACTCCCAGTATATACCGGTGGTAGATCTCTCCCTGCCGGTCCGCCGGCCAGCCCGCCGAATAGCATTCTGTAATGCTGCGGTTCATATCCCATTTAATATAAGAAATTTTCGCTTCCCTTAAGATTGCCGCCATCTGCTCATAGATGGCATCCACCACCTCTTTTCTGGAAAAATCCAGTACATGCTGATATCTGCCGTGGGACTGGCTGCGCTCCGGCGTCGCCAGAATCCAGTCCGGGTGTGCCCGGTAGAAATCCGAATCCTTGTTGGTCATCTCCGGCTCGAACCAGAGTCCAAACCGCATCCCCATTGCCTCGATCCGCTCCGCCAGTCCGGTGATACCGTTGGGCAGCCTGTCCCTGTTGGCCTGCCAGTCTCCCAGACCGGCCCTGTCGCTGCTTCTTGCGCCAAACCACCCGTCGTCCAGAACAAAAAGCTCCACGCCGCATTCTTTCGCCTTCGATGCGATCTCCACCAGACGTTCTTCCGTAAAGTCGAAATACGTCGCTTCCCAGTTGTTATTGAGGATCGGCCGCACCCTGTCACGCCAGTAACCTCTGGCCAGCCGTCTCTGATACAGCTTATGGAAGGTCTGGCTCATATGGTTCAGTCCCCGGTCGGTATAGACCATGACAGCCTCCGGCGTCTGAAAAGATTCCCCGCTCTCCAGCTTCCACTCGAAAGTCTCCGGATCGATCCCCGCCAGCAGCCGCAGCGTATCATGCGCATCTACTTCTGCCTGCAGTCTGAAATTGCCGCTGTAGACAAGGGAAATACCGATAACCTCCCCCTGCCGCTCGTCGGCATTCGGCCGCCTCAGCACCACAAAAGGATTATGCTCATGGGAGGAGTTGCCCCGCATACTGCCAATGGCTGTGATGCCCGGCTCCAGATTGCGGGTACGGATATGACATTCTCTGGCCCAGCAGCCGGAAAGCTGCTGCCACACATACTCTCTGTCCGGCAGATCCAGACACAGACTCATGGCCCGGCTCAGGCGCACGGCCTGTGCGCCGCCGTTGCTGATCCGCACACTGCGCGCCAGTACGCCTCCTCTGGCAAAGATCGTATAGTACAGTTCCACCTGCACCCCCGTCACCTCATCTTTTAACATAACGGTCAGCGTCTTCGCCTCCCCGTCCGCCTCCGTATAGGTCGCCGGCAATCCCGGCAGAACAGGTTTTCCGTCCATGATCACATGGCCCTTGTAGCAAAAGTCCGAGATGCGGCTGCCATTCTCCTGCCGTACCTCCACCGCCGGCTGCCGGTAATCCGTAGTGCCAAACACCGGATATTCCTGCCGGATATGCTCCAGCGAAAAGCTTCTGTCATTCTCATAAATACCAGACGACATAGGCCGTTCGCTCATCTCCAAAAAATAAGAGAAATCCTCCTTGTCCCGGATCTGCTTCCCGAAATACAACTGCCCCAGATGGCCGTTTCGCAGGATCGCCATAATATAGCTGATCCTGTCGTTGTATAGATGAAACGTTCTGGTACTTTCATGATATACGATGTTCATAGATATCCTCCTCGTCAACATTGTGTGCATTTAATTTCCATGTGCAGTGCCTTCTCCAGTGTTTTCTCAGACAAGGCAGGCGCTGACCCCAAATACCATTATCCCAAATGGATACGCCTGTCATTGCATATCGGCATAATTTCCTAATATCCTATGTGAATTTTGTACAATACATATATAGTAGTAATTCCATTTTAAACGACATGCGTAATACCATATATGGTATCTGTTGGTTTTATTCACCCCATAGACGGCCTGATTTTTCTACGTGCTGCCGCTCTTCTTTCTATTGCCTTTCATACCGCCCTGTGCTATAACCTATCTTAAAAGAGTTGTACCATTCTTTCAACACTTTTATCAAATCTATGTAACTTCATTTACCTCGGTTCTGCAGCACTGCAGCCCCGGACACATCTTACCAAAGAAAGGACATTTCTATGACACAATTCAAATTTTCGCATCAAACATTTCCCACCTCCGGTCCGCTTGTCATTCCCATGACCAACGACTATCTTTTCCGCGCTCTTCTGCAACGCAATAATGCAGTATTAAAGGGCCTGATCTGCTCTCTTCTGCACCTTACCGCAGAAGAAGTCTCCACCGCAGAGATCACCAATCCCATCGAACTGGGCACCTCCTTCACGGACAAAACCTTTATTCTGGATGTCAAAGTCCATCTGAATGATCTCGCCATCATCAATCTGGAACTCCAGGTGATCAACCAGCATAACTGGGTAGAGCGTTCCCTGAGTTATCTTTGCAGAAGTTTTGATACGCTCCAGGCCGGAAAAGACTATCGGGATGCCAGACCCGTTATTCAGATCGGTCTGCTGAACTATACCCTGTTCCCTGCACATCCGGAATTCTATGCCACTTATCAGCTGTTAAATGTTAAAGATTATACATTATATAGTGACAAACTACGTCTTTCCGTGTTAGACTTAACTCATATAGAACTGGCAACCGAACAGGATAAAGCCCTTCAACTTGACTGCTGGGCAAGACTGTTCAAAGCAACAACATGGGAGGAGATCAATATGCTCGCACAGGAAAATGAAGCCATAAGAGAAGCCGCCGAAACCGTCTATCAGCTTACCCGGGAAGAACGCATCCGCATGGAATGCGAGGCGCGGGAGGATTACTACCGCACACAGCGGGACCTCCAGAATTTCATAGCCCAGCAGACTTCCGAAAAAGAATCGCTGATCCAGGAAAACAAAACCTTGCTGGATGAACGGAACGCTCTGAATGATGAGATTAACGTTCTGGCCAATGAGAAAAATGCTCTGGTTAATGAGAATAACGCTCTGGCCGATGAAATAAAAGCATTAACCGACAAACTCAACCGCCTGCAAAAGTCACTGGAAGCACAGGGTTTAAACTTCGCCGACATGTAACGAACCTCTGTCAGCGGCAGGCAGGAATGCCATGGGCAGCCCTATATACTGCACCATGCTTTTCCTGCCTGCCTTCCACAGAATCAATGGGCAATGGAGAAGAAATTGATCAGGATTTCTTTAATATGCTGATACCGTCTGGCATAGGAATTTTCCACCCGGATCAGCTGCAGGTCATGTTCGTCGCAGATGGCTTTCTTCTTCCGGTCACGGTTTTGCACTATTTCGTCCTCGAAATGCTCTTTGCCGTCCAGTTCAATGGCCAGAATCGGCAGCTCCGTCGTTCCGTGCTTCTCATACACCACGAAATCAAAGCGTCCGTTATAAAAGAAGTCATTATAGCGTTCGTTCCCTTGAAAGACATGGTCGATGGCCACCTCCTTGTGGACCGTATAGCGGCTCTGGGTCAGCCAGATATTCCCCAGCGCATGATTCAGGTTTTCCAGAAAAGCCTCCTCCGTGGCGCTGCTGAAAGGCTTAACGCCCAACGCCCTGGATGCCGTCTGCTTGGGTGTGACCGCAGAGGTTCCGTTGGACCACACATACTGGGCCAGTTCATACAGATCGTCTTCCCCTTCCTTCTGGTGCAGACGTTCCAGATGCTGCCTGCTGGAAAGGACGATCAGCTTATCTCTGGCCCGCGACGTTGCCACATTGATCAGCTCCTTGTTGTTTTTCAGCCACTCGTAGGTGCCCGCTTGGGTCTGCTCCGTGATCGCCGTGGAAAAAAGAATCACGTCTTTCTCGTCCCCCTGAAAGGCATGCACCGTTCCGCAGGTCACATTGTCCACTTTCGCCCGGGCCAGCGCTTCCTCGATCAACTTCTTCTGGTTGACAAAGGGCGTAATGACGCCGATATTTTTATCCCTGTTCAGCGCGGCATATCTGGCGATCTCAGCGGCCTCCGCCGGCGCCGTATTCTTAAGCTCCGAAAAGGTATCCTGCATGTCCAGATAGACAAGGGGCTGTTCCTCCCTGCTCTCGGACAGGATACTGAGTTTGGAATGATAATACTTACGGTTGTTAAACCCGATGATATTCTTATGGCACCGGTAATGGTTGTGCAAAAGCGTCTCGTCGCTGACCGCGTCACAGGCCAGATACGTCTTATAGATGGAATTTTTCCGGTAGTCATATTCGTCGGACACCGTATAACGCTTCCGCAGTTTATTGTTGGTCAGCTCATCCAGCAAAATCACCGGATTGAGCTGCTGCGGGTCGCCTACCAGCATCAGGCTCGTCCCCCGCAGGATGGGCACCAGCGAAACCGCAATATTGCACTGGCTGGCCTCATCCATGATCACCATATCAAACATCGGCTCCGGCTCTCCGAGACGATGGGCCGAGATACAGGTAGTGGCGATGATCGGAAAGATTTTCTGCAGCTTTAAGATATTCTCCTTTTTCCCCAGATACCTGCCAAAAGCCTCCAGCTGCTTTCCGTCCTCCTCCATTTCCAGAATCTCCAGCAGGTCGGCGTTTTTCTGCTGCCCGATCTTCTTGATATAGCCTGCCGAGATATAGTAGAGGTACTTTTTCAGGTCTTCTATATTATCATCCAGCAGGGAAAGCGCTTCCGCTTCCGACACCTCCCCCGTGACCTCGATCTTCCTGCGAAGCTGTCCGCGCTGCCTGACCTTCAAGTCCTGCTCGAAGGCCATTGTCTGCAGCAGAGCGCCCTTTTTCTCCTCATATTCCAGCACCCGGTCTATGGTCTCCTCCCGTTCCCGCAGATCCAGCAGCTCCTCATACCGTCTCAGCAGCTCCGACAGCCGTCTGGCCCGCTTCTTCCGGTCATCCTTGTTGCGGTCCAGCGTGTCCTCGAACACTTTCACGTTCTGTACCTCCCGGTAGAGCCGCCTGATCGTCAAAAGCGCCTCCTTCACCTTCTCCTGGTTGCCCAGCCGCAGGATCGGGAAAGGAATCGTCTTTCCGTTATACTCTATGGTGGAGAGTTTCTCGTAGACGCCGTTGATCGGATGGTTATTATAAGACGCAAACAGCACCGTGCGCTCATTGAAAAAGGCCGTCACGATGGTGTTGATGATGGTATTCGTCTTCCCCGTGCCCGGCGGTCCCTGAATATAGGCTACCGGATACTTCATGGCGTTGTGGATCGCCAGCAGCTGATCCATATTGATGTTCCGGTTGATCAGCGCAATCGGATAGGCGGCCGTCCTTCTGGGCCGCTCCAGCAGATCTCCGAAAAAGGCCCGGATCGGCACCGGCACTTCCTTTTTCCGATACAGCTTCATAACGGCCTGATATTCTTTATGCAGATCCAGCGCAATATCCGCTTCCAGCCCGATAATATACGGCATGTCGTCCACATTGCAGCTGCCTCTCGGCATCCGCCGCATGATACAGTCCTTGATCCGCTCCTGATTCGCCTCGAAATCGGCAAGCAGCTCGTACTCATCACCGTCCAGAAACCGACGGATGCTCTGTTTTGTCACGAGCTCCACAGGACGCCGTCCCCGCTCCTCTTTGATCCCAAACTCCGTACAGATCGTGATCTCTTCCTCCGGCTTTAGCGCCCGCTGCTTCACGTCCAGATGCAGCTTGCGGTAAGCCAGCACGTACAGCCCTTTCGTCATATGAATACTTAAGACATTCATCGCCAGCTGTCTGATCTGCAGCCGGCCATCCTCCCGCCCGTCGGATTCCGACTGATACTGGAAATTCCTCACGATCTCCCGGAACTGCTCCGGACTCAGCTGGTACAGCTCTCCTTTGATCGTGTCATGATCAAGATAGCGCACCAGACTGAAATCCGATTTGTACGGCACGCAGTCCAGACGGTTGCACATCTCCAGATACCCGAGGATCTTTAAATTGGCAGTGTTGTCAAACAGCGCTGTATACTTGTGGGGATTTAAATAAATATCCTGAACCAGCTTTTCATTGACGGGGCAGTAAGAGCCTTCTATGATTCTGGAGGACTGGATGGCATCGATCCGGATCCTGTCATAAGACTCTACCGTATACTGCCGCAGATGAAGACCGTCCACCGAAAGGGTACGGCTGTGAACGTCCAGATCACGGATGCCGATCCAGTATTTCGTGATCTGATCTTCTCTGTTGTGGTATTCGATGCTCATCCATTTTCCCTCATGGATCGCACGGAAGATATCCCGGAAAACCGCGTTCATAGTCCTCTCCATTTCAATTACCTGAATCATTATCCAATAAAATTTACTGCATCGCCATGATTGTGGAAGCACGCATCCGCCATACAGGCGCCATCACTGCCAAGTGTTTGTTTTCCATAATAACACAGCTGAATATTCTGCCGCAAGCACAGAAATCCGCCGCTTTATTAACCTCCAACATATATGCATCAAGAGCGTCCCCTAAACAAAGCTAAATGGGCGTTCCTGTCTGCAATTCTCCATAGCAGGTTGAAACCGGAATAGCATACTATATCTGGAACCTGGAATACCCTTCACTCTTTACATATCTGCGGAACTGAACGGGTGACATACCCATATGCTTCTTAAAGACCTTCTGGAAATAATTAGCAGAAGAAAACCCGCACGCCCCGCTGACATGCGCAAGCTGCACAGAAGTGCCTGCCAACATATCCACCGCTTTCTTAAGACGCAGCTTTGTCAGATATTCGCTTGGTTTCACGCCAGTCACTTTACAAAATTCCCGGGACAGATGACTCTGGCTGACATGACAGGCAGCCGCCACGTCACTGATGCCTACAGGCTCCATAAACATTTCCTCCATGTAAGTTTTTGCCCCCACAATCAGCGGTGACTCCGCTTTCTCTTTTTCCTTTCCAACACCACATAAGGCACACAGGAATGAAAACACCATAGATCCCAGCAGAAACGGATTCTGGTTAGTGCGTTTCGCCTGGACATGAAGTTCAAATATCCATTCCACCGCACCGCTGTAGACCGGCAGGCTAATTATCCTGCCCAGATGATTCTCTATATACCGACAATATTCCACCGCCGCGCCACATTCAAACAATATGTAGATAAACTCCCACGGCCCTTCATTGTTTTGTTCATCAAAATAGTAGCATTCCGGTCCTGGCATCTTGAGGAAAAAGCCTTTCCCCTTGTCCACAATCTTCGCTTCACCGTCAATCTTCACCGTCCCGCTGCCATTTAGAGTATACTGAAAAAGATAACATTCCGGTCGGTTTTTGTTGTCCCAGAAATAGTCGCCGGTACAGCAGCGCTCTTTCCCCACGGCGTTTAAACGTACCACCGGATGCTCCACATCATTGAGAAAATGGAACGCATAATTATCTTTCATGTCTTCTTTTCCCTGCATATTCGCTTCTCCTTCCAGGTTGTCTTTTTCATACGGATCAATGCGCAGGAAGGTACTGCCTGCACATCAAAAATTTACCCTTTTAATCAAATAGTTACCATTGCAAAACCACCACACCTTATCTATGATTAGAGCATAACCTGCTTATGCGGCTCATAGCTATCTGAGCATATCACAAAGCAGGCAAAAAATGAACAATCAAAATTTTACATAAGGAGGACAATTTTATGTCATTTAAAGTAGCATTTATCGGTGCAGGAAGCATCGGTTTCACAAGAGGTCTTCTCACAGACCTTCTGTCCGTGCCGGAATTTCACGATATCGAGGTAGCGTTTACGGACATCAATCCCGACAACCTGCGCATGGTGACACAGCTGTGCCAGAGAGATATCGACGAGAACGGCCTGAACATCAAAATCCATGCATCTCTGGACCGCAGAAAAGCATTTAAAGACGCTAAATACGTTATCAACTGTGTCAGAATCGGCATGTTGGAGGCTTTTGCAACAGATGTCGAAATTCCGTTAAAATATGGTATCGACCAGTGCGTGGGCGATACCCTCTGCATCGGCGGCATCATGTACGGGCAGCGCGGTATTCCCGCATTGCTTTCCTTCTGTAAAGATATCAGGGAGGTGGCGGCTCCCGGATGCATCCTGCTCAATTACTCCAACCCCAACGCAATGCTGACCTGGGCATGTAACAAATATGGCAAGGTAAAAACATACGGACTATGTCACGGCGTACAGCATGGACACGAGCAGATAGCCAAAGCCCTTGGCAGAGATAAGAAGGAGGTTGATATTATCTGTGCCGGATTAAACCACCAGACATGGTATATCAGCGTCAAGACAGACGGCGTAGAGCGCACGGGCGAGCTTTATGAACTTATGAAAGGGGCAGAGTTTGCCAGGGACGAGAACATCCGTCTGGATGTGATGAAAAACTTCGGCTACTATTCCACCGAATCCAACGGCCATCTTTCCGAATACCTGATGTGGTACAGGAAACGCCCCGAGGATATGGAAAAGTGGATTAATTACAGCAACTGGATTCAGGGCGAGACCGCCGGATACTTGCGTGTCTGCAAGGAAAGCCGCAACTGGTTCGAGACGGACTTCCCCAACTGGCTCAAAGAGCCTGCGAAGAAGTTCTCTCCGGAAACCCGCTCCAGCGAACATGGCAGTTATATTATCGAAAGTTTGGAAACGGGACGGGTGTACAGAGGGTGCTTTAATATTATGAACGAAGGCGCCATCACGAACCTCCCAGACGAGTGCGTCGTGGAAGTACCCTGCTATGTGGACTATAACGGCATATCCGTTCCCAAAGTAGGCGACCTGCCTTTAGGGTGCGCGGCCATCTGCTCCCAGAGCGTATGGGTACAGAAACTTGCCGTGGAAGCCGCAGTCCATGCAGACTTGAACCTGTTACGCCAGGCCGCCATGATGGACCCTTTGACAGGCGCCGTATGTACGCCTGACGAAATCAGGCAAATGGTAGACGAAATGCTTGTGGCAGGCGAACAATGGCTGCCTCAGTATACAGAAGTAATCGAAAGCGCCAGAAAACGGCTGGAAAACAAGACAGTGCCATACCGTCCGGTTAAAGGATTTACCTTAAAGACGAAAACCGTTGAGGAAATGGCGGCTGAGAAAGAAAAGTACAGGGCGATGGCCTCTGCTGCTGCAAAAGAAAATGTGAAATAAAGAAAGAAGAATCCCCCTGCTGCTTATCAAAATATAATTGGCGAAGAGTCTGTAACATGGTATAATTTAAACGCTATGTCCAGACTCTTTTAAAAATTGCTGAATGTTTACACCGAAGGGAGACGCCATGAGTAAATTATTAGAAGAATTTCAGGAGTACCTGAAAAAGATGAATCAGTATGAGCATGTGCTCACGCTGCTGTACTGGGACATGAAGACCTGCACCCCGAAGCTGGGACAGGAGGGTCATGTGGAAGCGCTGACCCACTTTTCCACAGAGGTCTTCGCCATGTCCACCTCCGAACAGATGGGAGAAATGCTGACCGAACTGGCCAAACCGGCAGAATATGATGCCCTCACGGACACATGGAAATTTATCGTCACACGCATGAAGCGCGATTTCGACCGCAACAAGCGCATTCCCGCCGATCTGTATAAGACCTACGTGCAGACCCAGGCAGAAACCGGCAATATCTGGGTGAATGCCAAGGAAAAATCCGACTTTAGCCTGTTTGCGCCTTATCTGCAGAAGATGATCGACCTGACTGTAGAGATGGCCGGCTATACCGATCCGGGCGTGGAAGTCTACGACGCTCTTCTCAACCAGTATGAGGAGGGCATGGACTCCGCTACCATCGACGGCCTGTTTGAAGCGCTGAAAAAAGATTTGATCCCCTTCATAAAAGAAATTCTTGCAAAGCAGAAACCGGAAAATCCGGCCTTCAAAGGCTATTTCGATCCGGACGGCCAGCGGAAGGTACAGGATCTTTTGCTTGATTATATCGGCTTCCGCAGGGACGCCGGAAGTGTCGGGGAGACAGAGCATCCTTTTACCCTCAACTTCTGTTCCAAAGATGTGCGTTTAACCAATCACTATTATGAGAATAATCCGCTCAGTTCTATCTTCTCCGCTGTCCATGAAGGCGGACACGCCATTTTTGAACAGAACATCAACCCGGAATATGACAACACCGTAGCCGGCAGCTGCGGTTACATGGGGCTTCACGAAAGCCAGTCCCGGTTCTATGAAAATATTCTGGGACGGAATAAGAACTTCTGGCTGCCCATTTACGACAAGCTGGGCGAGCTGCTGCCTGCCTTTAAGGAAATCCCGTTAGAAACTTTCTACCAGGAGATCAATCACGTGCAAAACAGCTTTATCCGTGTAAACGCAGACGAAGTGACCTACTGCTTCCATATCATACTGCGCTACGAAATGGAAAAGGCGATCTTCAGAGATCATGTACCGGTAAGTGACCTGCCCGCATTGTGGAATCAGAAAATGCAGGATTATCTGCAGATCACACCCGCAGACGACGCACAGGGCATCCTGCAGGATATGCACTGGTCGGGCGGCGGCTTTGGGTACTTCCCTTCCTATCTGCTGGGCAGCATTTACGACGGTATGCTTCTGGATACTCTGCAGGAAGAACTGGGGAATGTGGACGAACTGCTTAAGAACGGAAAGATTAAGGACATCACCGCATGGCTGAATCAGAAGATCCACTGGTACGGCAATACGCGCAAACCCAAGGATGCGATCAGGGCAGTCTGCGGCAGGGAAATATCCGCTGAGCCGCTTATCCGGTATTTTAAAGAAAAGTATTCTGAGATCTACGACATTCAGATCTGACTACTGACACAAGACAAGGGCTGCACTCATACTGCAGCCCTTCGTTACTCGTATCGTTATAGTAAACGACATAACAAATTTCTGTTTCCAGCTCTTGCAGGAGCCATATACGTAGCTCCTGCCTTCATCGTATACAGACAAAGAATCACCAGAGCAAGAAGTCTCGCCAGCTTTTTCACACTTTCCACGATCACTTCCGATAATTCCCGTTCTCCAAACTCGTCAAACATGTCATATCTCCAAAAAACCTGCTCCCCTACTGCACCGACTGTGCTTCTTTTTTCCTCAGCAGCACGCAAATTCCCACAAGCAGCACTACCGTCACCGCAAGCCCGCCTTCCGGTCCGAATGCGCCGCCGTTTATGATATCCCGTTCTTCCACCATCGTGGTCCTGAATACGGAACATTCCGTAGCGCCGCCGCTGACGCTGAGTCCCCAGAAATTCCCCTGCACCAGATTCCAGATGCTGTGAAAGGCACCGATCCCCCAGATACTGCCCCTTTTGATAAAATAAAGAGAAGCAAACACACCAAACAGCGTCAGATTAATAAACGCCAGCACGCTGATCCCATGATTCAACAGATGCAGCGCCGCGAAGATAACCGCGTTGGAAAAGACCGCCACCCACATCGGATAACGCCGGCCGACAGATACCATGAGATAGCCGCGGCACAGCACTTCTTCTCCCATCCCCTGTACCATATAACCAACCATGAAAAGCGCAAAGATACCGCCGCCGAAGGTCCCGGAAAGCCCTTCGATCCTGATCGTCCCTGTCAATACACAGAGCAGGATCACCGCAGAAAAGGCGACAAATCCGGCCGCCAGACCGATCAGATACTCCCGGCCTGCTCCCCTTTTCACAAATCCAAGCGTATCCGGCCTGCGCTTCTGGACCAGCCTGCAGAATAAAAGCGTGACCGCCGTCATTGCCACAGTCGAAAACAGCGCCAGCGCCATATACAGATCCGAGCCGGCCAGCAGACGCAGCGCCTCGGCCATCCCCTCCAGATCCCCGGCCGCCGCTGCCGCCTGATAGTCTGCATTCATGGAAATAATCATCAGTTCCCCCGGCAGGGTGACCAGAATCTGTGCAAACATGCAGACAAAAAACACCGGCACAAATACCAGCATCTCCAGAAACCAGTTCAAACCTTTCTTCTTTTCCTGCGCCTTGATGACCGCTTCCGGCCGTTCCAATTCAAAATTCATTCTGCCCTCCATCTTTTCCTCCATTCCGAAGCGCTTTGCGCTGAGGACGCGAGCAGAATTTCAGATTCTGCTCTGCGATCAAGGAGTTTGTGACGCTTCGGCACAAACTCTTGGTTGAATAAATTGCTCATCAGAGAATTTATTC
>VSOD01000569.1 GCA_009774655.1 Lachnospiraceae bacterium | reverse complement strand
TCCCAGATGCTTTGCCAGCATCAATGCCTGCGGGTTATACCGGACCCCATCCCCGCTTTTCGGATTATTCTCGATCACCAGGGCTTTGGGGTTGTCGATCAACAGTTCCAGCGTCACCCCGCCCAGATCGTCGAACAGTTCCTGAATTGCTTCATAGATTGCCGCTGCATCAGCCTTTAACGAAAAACAAACCGCTTTCTTTCTGGATGCAGCCAGTATCATTGCAAAGCAATACACCGTCCGTTCCCTGTTTCCTATCACCATGGAATACTCCGACCAGTCAAACTGTGCCTGGTCTCCGTGTGGTGTTTCAATACGCACAGTAGCTTTTGAACTGATCTTCCCGACATCTTCATCAACCCTTTGCAGGAACCGGTAAATGGGGCCGATACTCCCTGTGTACCCTTTCTTTTTCAATTCCTTGAAGATACGGGTACCATTGAATTCATAGGGGCTGCATCGCCATCCGATAATCAGCTCCTTATACTCATCAAGACAGGAACTGTATATCGTTCGGCTGTATTTCGGCTCATCATCCAGTTCTAACAGTTTTTTGACTGTGTTGCGTGAAATGCCCAGGATTCTGGCGGTTTCACGCTTTGACTTGGTCTGCTTATAGACCCTTTGGACAGCTGCCCAATCTTGCAATCTGTACACCTTCTTTCGCCTCCTCTCCGTGATAGATTGCACACGAAAAGGATTATACTTTGCCTGATTGGATGGGTCAATTCTGAGCGTTAAATTTTCAAGGTACAGTGTATCAGGACTGGGCTTTACTTACTCACAACCCCGCCACTAAGGTGGGGCAGTTTTCCTCGTAAAACCCGGGTCAGTTTTAATTATAAATCAATAATTATTTACTTTTACTATAAGTATCAATCAATAAATGAGTTATATTATTAATAATTATATACGCAATTTCAGTATAAATAAAATAATATAATTATTAATGATAAGTATGTGATAAATGGCATATATATGATAAATTAAATAAATGTATATGTATAAAAGTTATATAATTAATAAATATATATTATGCAAAAAAGAGATGATAAGAGATGACAGGGCATAGGGATTTCTCACCTATGTCTTATCATTTCCTAATGCTTTAGGAATAGGTATATGAAATACAGTCTTTCAGGAAACCCGCCGAGGCTGGTTTTGGGTTTATCCATAAGAAGGATAGAGGTGGACATTGAGCCATCTATATTAACAACTCAGGAGGACAGGCTATGCTGATTGTTTTCTGTAATATTTCTGTTTCTTCTATAAAAAATGTCAGGGTGTTTCCGGCTTTTCAGGCTATAAATTTATAATGCGGTAAAAAGAATACCGCTGAATATCAATGGGATCATACTGTATGCTATATAGTCCGTCCAACTTACTTAAAACATGAAAATAAAGTAACTATATTTATAAAAAATTATAAAGTGGAGGGATGCTGCATGTACATAAATCGGATATTTGAGTTATCTATGTTAATGAATCATATAAAATTCCAAAAGATTTTTGACAAAGTACGAGAATGGTCGGAATATCTGGATAGGAACGGAGAAGAATATATAGATCATTCCCTTGCCGCCGAAGGGGTGACAGTCATCTATCGTGATACCCAATACAAAAAGAAGATAAAGATACTCGTCAATTCAGGAGCCATGTTAGGGAGTAACGGAATGGATACCGCCAAGCTTATCAGAAGATTGGATAAATGTATTGGCAGGCACTTTGGATACCAGCATAAAATAGATGACTTTAACCTATCAGGAATGGCCATGACGGTAGATATCAATGTAGGTAGGGTGAAAAGGTGGCGGCATACCTGAAAGTCTTACGGCGTATTGGAAGAGTGAAGGGGGTCTCACCCATAAAATATGACTGCTTTGACGAAGACAGCAGTTTCTGTCTGGAAGGAAACAGCAATGGCGTTGAATTCATGGTGTATGATTTGGAAAGAGAACTTATGGAACAATTTCAATTTAAAGGCATTAAGAAGAAGGAACTAAGGCAAGTCATGAAAAGAGCGGAAGATGTTTTTCGTATAGAAATACGCCTGTCAAAACCAAAGGCGATCCATAACTATACGAATGCCGATAATACTACGCTGCAGATCATAGAACTTTCTGAAAAGTGTCAGGATATATTTTTACATATCCTGACAAAAATAATACCATATGGGAACTTTTATAAAAAAGATAAGGCGGTGGATATCATATGGAAGAATATAAAAAACATCAGATTGAGACGACGGATGTTGCGGTTAGTGGCGCTTATTCCGGAGAAAAAATCGTTATATCTTGCACAGAAAGCAATGAATTACAGGAATATGGAAAAGGTCATGGAAGCATTTGCGGAGATAAATGTATCGCTGGTTACGATTAGTAAGCGGCAAGATTTGCAGTATTTGAAAAATATTTATAGATACCTTAAGGAGTAAACAGGATTGATCTGTGGGGTATCTAAGCAGGAGATTAGTTCACGGCAAAAGATAACAACAGAAGCTGCGGAGAGAACTCTTTATTGTGGGCAATCTTTTTTTATGATAGAATGTTTGCATCAGGAATTGCCATAGTATAACAGAATTTGTGGAGAGAAGCATATAGTAAAATGACTATAAATATGAGTAC
>VSOD01000568.1 GCA_009774655.1 Lachnospiraceae bacterium | reverse complement strand
TTGGCGATCTCGCTCACCATGTCCGCCTGTCCGATCCTGGCAGTCTGCGTAGCAATCCCGGCCGCCTTGTGACACAGTATGATATCCTGATCCTCGTACAGAATCCTCTTCTGACTCATATGATCTCTGCTTTCCTGCTTCCCTGCATTCTAACGGCTTCCTGCTCATGATCCCGCAGTTTTGCCGCCATAAATCAAACCTTAAACCGGTAGCCGACGCCCCAGATGGTCTCGATATACTGAGGCTTGGCGGTCTCGTATTCAATCTTTTCCCGGATCTTCTTAATGTGCACCGTCACCGTGGCGATATCGCCGATGGAATCCATATCCCAGATCTCCCGGAACAGTTCTTCCTTGGAATACACATGATTGGGATTCTCCGCAAGGAATGTCAGCAGATCAAATTCCTTCGTGGTAAAGATCCGCTCCTCGCCGTCCACATAAACCCGTCTGGCCGTCTTATCAATCTTAAGTCCCCTGATCTCGATGATGTCATTGACCTTCTGGCTGCTGCCCACCAGCCTGTCATAACGCGCCATATGGGCCTTGACCCTGGCCACCAGCTCCGAGGGGCTGAAAGGTTTCGTCATATAATCGTCGGCGCCGAGCCCCAGCCCCCTGATCTTGTCGATATCGTCCTTTTTGGCAGACACCATGATGATCGGAATATTCTTCTCCTCGCGTATTTTCCTGCATACCTCGAATCCGTCCATACCGGGCAGCATCAGATCCAGGATCACCAGATCGAACTCTCCAGCCATCGCTGTCTCCAGCCCTTTATCACCGGTATTTTCGATCGTGACTTCGAAATCACTCAACTCAAGATAATCTTTCTCCAGATCGGCGATTGCTTCCTCGTCCTCCACGATTAAAATTTTACTCATGACCTTCTCCCTTTCTCCGTTTATTCTTTCTGTTTTCATCCTGCACATTTCCTGTCATATTTCTGCATGATGCATACTTCTTTCGTTTCTCCGCTCTACAGCCGTCGTACTGCTGCGGGCGCCTTACGTTTACTGTTCCGGCGGAGCCTGGTACTTTCGGATCACGAAGTGCATGCAGGTGCCCTCCTTCTCCCTGCTGGTGGCCCAGATATACCCGCCGTGATCCTCTATGATCTTCTTCACAATGGATAAGCCTATGCCGCTTCCGCCCTTGGAAGAATTACGCGAGGCATCCGTGCGGTAAAACCGTTCAAACACGCTGGGCAGATCCTTGGCCGCGATCCCCATGCCATTGTCCTCGATCTCCACCCGGATGGAGTCAACCTCGTCGAGAATGCGGATGTCGATAACACCCTGTTCCTTATCCATATACTTTACACTGTTGCCGATGATATTGTTGATGACCCGCTTAAGCTGCTCCGGATCCGCAATGATCTGGGTGGAGGGTTCCACCAGATCGTCGTAATTGAGCTGAATGTTCTTGGATTCCAGATCCAGTCCCACTTCCTCCACACAGTCCCCGAAATAATCCGCCACATTGATCCTGCGGAACGTATACGGAATTCTGTTATTGTCAATGCCGGAGTACGTGGTCAGCTCATTGATCAGCCGGTCCATGTCATTGGCTTTATCATAGATCGTCCTGATGTATTTGTTCATCTTCTCCGGCGTATCCGCCACGCCGTCCATAATACCCTCCACGTATCCCTTGATCGCCGTGATCGGCGTCTTCAAGTCATGAGAGATATTGCTGACAAGCTCCTTGTTCTTCTGCTCGTGCTCAAACTTCTCGTCCGTCGATTCCTTGAGGCGCAGCCGCATGTCCTCATAGTTGCGGTAAAGCTCACCGATCTCGCCCTTCTCCTCCGTCGTCAGCATATATTCCAGATTGCCTTCGGCGATATTCTGCATCGCGATATCCAGCTGGTTGATCGGCGTAAAGATCCCTTTCTGGATCCACTGCGTCAGCACCAGACTGGTAAAAACAAGTACCAGAATAAAGGCAATGATCATATTCCGCAGTACCTTCCTGGAGATCAGGGAACTCACGCCCGACACGATAAAGAAGCTGCCCCGGCCGCCGTCCGCAAAAGTAAAGTCGGCCTGTTTGACAAGTTTCTTCATATCGTTATAATAATAGCCTGTCTCCATATCCGGCATCTCGATTCCATATTCTGGAAGCGTATCGAAAATCTTCTTTGCGGCATTAAGATTGCTCGTATAGTAGATGCCGTCCTCTTTTCTCACAATTATATAGGAAAATTTGCTGTTCAGATGTGCACTGATCTCATCAAGATAGTTTTTGTCTTCGAGCCTGACAGGATCGCTGGCGATCTGTTCCTTCACCTCATGCAGCAGATCCTCCGAGATCCGGCTGTAATTCTCGATCGTATAGGTAAAAGGGACCTTATTCATATCCAAAAGCCCCAGCTCCCCTTCTGCATCCTCGATATGGCTGCCCACCAGAAGAAAGGCGGCACACGTCAGCATAAGCGGCAGCAGCACGATAACCACCGATGTGACCATAAGTCTTGTTTTAAACTTCAACGCGATGTCCCTCTTTTCTATTTACCATTGTCGTCCCGCTCATTTCCGGCGCATCGGGACGCAGAGCTGTTGCCACAGGTGTTCTTTTCACAGTGCCAGCATTTCACCATAAATCCGCTCCTCTGTCTCCTTATT
>VSOD01000567.1 GCA_009774655.1 Lachnospiraceae bacterium | reverse complement strand
GAGTAAGGAGAACCGATTTTTCTGTAATGACCGTTTTTCCGTATTTTCCATCCAATACAATGATGACCGGGAGATCAGCGCCCTTGTGATCGTGAATGAAGGAGGACAGCTTGTCTACGAGTTGAAAGAAAAAGGTAAAGGTACTGCGGCTGCCCAGAAAGGGACTGTCGGAACAGATGGGAATAAAGCGGAAACGGCGCAAAAGCCGGCGCAGAAGAATACGGCGGGGAAAGCGCAGAAAGATTCCGCTTCCATATCTAAAGAGCAGATGGAATCCCTGCAGGCGGAACTTGACAGGACAGGCGTATCTATGGAGACAGTGCAGAACCGCTATCAGATACAGGAGCCGGGTGCGATGAACGCGGAACTCTATGGCAGGGTGATGTCCGCGCTGAAACGGACGAAGTCAACGGAGGCAGCATAAGCTGAGATGACTGGAAAAAAGAGTGGACAGACTGGAGGGGGAGATGACATATGATGAGCTTTGAGGAATTTACAGAGGATGTATTAAAAGAGATCCGTTTGAAGATGGGAGACGCATTTCAGATCGGGAAACGTGATGTGGTCAAAAATAATGATGTGAAACAGACAGGGATCGAGGTCATAAAAGAAGAAGCCAATATCGGACCGTGTGTATATCTGGATGAGTTTTACAGGAAATATGAATCCGGTGGGATGAGGTTTGGTGAGATCGTGGATGAGGTATACAGGCTGATCCTGAAACATGAGGAGGATACACCGGATGTTGACCTGTCGGGATTCCGAAGCTGGGAAATCGTCCGTGAGAACATTTATCCGAAACTCGTTAATGCGGAACAGAGTAAGGAACTGCTTGAAAAGATACCGCACAGGAACTTTATGGATCTGGCGGTGGTCTACTATGCCGTGGCAAGAGACCAGGAACAGAAGGACATCGGGACGATCCTTATCTATAACGGGCATATGAAGATATGGGAGCAGGATGAAGATGATCTCTACCGGACGGCTATGATGAACATGTGTGTTGACGGTGAAGCGGATTTTAGCGATATCAGAACCATTGTAGAACGCATGACGGGCATTACCTTTACGAAAGATGACGGTGACGCTTCAAAGGATACGGATATGTACGTGCTGACAAACAGCCGCAGACGCTTTGGGGCGGCTGAGATCCTTGATAAGAAGACACTGCGGATGATCGCGGATCAGATCGGGGATGCGTTTATCGTACTTCTGAGTTCCGTACATGAAACCATTGTTCTGCCGTCGAAGGATGAAACAGAGTATGAGGTACTGGCACATATGGTACGGAGTATCAATAAGACGCAGGTAGAAGAGGAAGAGCGTTTATCCGATCATGTGTATGTGTACAGCAGGGATGAGGAGATGTTGAAGATTGTTGCATGATGACGGTGCTTGCAGTGTTGGTGTAAAGAGCGGGAAGTCTTATCAGTGATAGGATGACCTGCTCTTTTTGAGCTGATTTATACGCAAAGAAAGAGAGTGGCAGATGAGGTATGCATGATGAAACATACAGAGGAAGAAGGTGGACAGAATGGAGAAAAGCGGATTGTTGGAGATAATCGCAGCACATAGAACAGGAGACCCACTGGATGAGATCATGGCGAAAGACAAAGATTATCAGGATGCGTTGGTGCAGCAACAGGTTGCGTTTGATATGTTGGATGAATTGGAACTTACAAAGGAGCAGAGGAGTGTGATAGATCAGGCAATAACGGCAAACAATCATTTCGGTGCGGTATATGGAGCGGCTGCTTATCGCTTTGGGCTGGAAGATGGAATCAAGGTGAGGGTGGAGATGGATGAAATCTTGAAGTCTTAGTGATGATGGTATGCAATGATTTGATGGATTAAATATAGGAGCATTGATATCAACGGTATAGAATGGTAGTGAAATACCATATATACCGGCTGATACCAGTGCAATATAATATGTGCTTGCGATTGAAAGCAGATGAAATATAAAAGGAATAAGAAGATCGATAGGAAATTTTCTTTTTTATTCCGTAGATTTGAAATAGTTGAAATAAGCTATTAAATTCATTCCTATAGATTATTGCATTTGTACTAATTTGAAAATATTTTTACACCATAATTGATGCGAACAGAATTTTTTTAATATAAGCAGTTGCAAATAATGGATTCCCCTTTGAGACAAAAAGAATGTGGTAGAATACAAAACATTTGATCTGTTAATAGATTGGACATGGGAGAATCAAATTTGAACACCATAATCATTTTTATGCTCTATTTGATGATCCTGTTTATGCGGATATTATTTTTCATGAGATACAGGATTATGAAAATAAGATAATTTAAGATTGAAAATGAATTAGGCAATACAACATCTGAAGGTATTAGTGAAATATAATATGTTATTAAAAGGGCAGTTCCTATTAACCTATAATAGGGATTGTTTTTTATGTAAATAAAAGCGGATGAACTATTCAATTCATTAATAGATGTATTGAGGAATGTTAATTATTATATATGGGAATGTACTGTAATCATTATAGAGTTTATTTGTGATAATAATATAAAAATATTTTTGTATATAACTATTAAATATATGATAGATAAAAATGCATATATATATGTTCTATATTTCATTTATAACATCTAATATAGGG
>VSOD01000566.1 GCA_009774655.1 Lachnospiraceae bacterium | reverse complement strand
TTTTCTGTTCATCAATTATACTGTCAGTGATAACTTCTGCGGTCTTTCCACGTTCATGCCTGTGCTCCAAAATGTTATAGTTAACGACATTAGAAATTTCGTTTACTATAGTTACTGTGATTATGCCAGTACAGGCTCTCTTTTTCTAATGACTCAGGACAATATTTAACAGGTCAAGCCTGCCTTTCCACGGATAGGAACCCCGGCATAGGTATGGATACAATTGTCAATGCATCTGTGGCAGGGAACGGAGCATCTGTTTCTAGTCCGTCTCATCCTGCGGTATTGCCAGGCCTTTGCAACCTGGCTGTTCATCAAGAAGTTTTTGTATTAAATACATGCGTCTTTCAGTTTGATCCATAATTTGACCCTCCCCATAGATATTAGTCAGGGAAGCACCTTGATCAGCAGCAGCCGTCCTCTTTGCACCGACACCTCCGCTGTCATGCCCGGGAGCACCTCATTGCTGATGCCATACTGATACTCACAGGTGATTTCCTCACCATCCAGCGGATACCTGGCATTTTTAATGGTAATTCCCTGCGCAGTCCCGGAAATATTCAAAAGAGAAAAGAAAGCATAGCGGCCGCCTATCTGTGCCGGGATATTTGAAACAATCTCCATTTCCGAATAATCATCTACCGCCATCGCCGCCTTTCCCCGGGTATCCAGCATTAACAGCAGGGACACATTCCCCAGCGTGTGGTCCAGCCGTCCGCCGATCACTCCCACCAGAAGAAATTCATGAAACCCTCTGGCAAGCGCCTCCTTTACGGCAAACACGGTATCTGTATCGTCCTTCTCGCAGGGAAGTGTGATCGTCTCTGCCTCCAGATGCGGATCTTCATAGGAATCAAAGTCCCCTACGATCAGGTCTGGAACGATCCCCAGCCCTTCCCGGTGTTTCAGGCCGCTGTCACAGCAGATATAGAAATCATCTGCCCGCAGATAGGAGCGGATACGGTCATAACGACCGATATCCGCCCCACCTATTACTACACATCTTTTCATAACTTACACTCCTCCGCAAATTTCCCTTTTAGATCAAAATTGTGCATCATAGGTCCCCGTCCTTTCCCCAAATCCAGCATAGCGCCCAGCGCACCCGAAAGATAGTCCTTGGATCGTTTTATAGACACAGGCAGGTCAAACCCCTTTGCCAGATTTGCAGCAATCGCGCTTGAAAGGGTGCAGCCTGTGCCATGCGTGTTAGGGTTGTCAATCCGTTTCCCATAGAACCACTGCTCCTGCCCCCTTCCATAGAAAAAGTCATTGGCATCATTGATATCATGTCCGCCCTTGAGCAGGACTGCACATCCATAAGCATTGCCGATGTGCCGGGCTGCAGCTTCGATATCGTCCCGCTTATGGATTTCCATCCCGGACAAAATCTCAGCCTCCGGAATGTTGGGCGTAATGACCGCCGCCAGCGGAAGCAGGCAGCTTTTCAAAGTAGCCACCGCCGACTCCGAGATCAGCCTGTCTCCGCTGGTAGCCACCATCACCGGATCTACCACGATGTTTTTTGCATGATAAAAACGCAGCCGCTCCGCGATCGTTTCGATCAGCCCGCCGGAAGCCACCATGCCTATTTTAACCGCATCCGGCGGGATATCCTCGTATACTGCATCGATCTGCTTTCCGAGAAATTCCGGTGTCATTTCGACGATTTCTTTCACGCCGGTAGTGTTCTGCGCCACCAGCGCCGTGATTGCGCTCATGGCAAAAACACCGTTCATGGTCATTGTTTTCAGATCAGCCTGAATCCCGGCGCCTCCGCTGGGATCTGTTCCGGCGATTGATAATGCTGTTTTCATAATCAATTCTCCTTCTGCATTATTTTTATTGAGCGACGGAAAGTGGTGCCCCCGATCCGACGCCTGAAACCTTCGGCAGTTAAACCGAATCTGGTTTCCAATAGGAATAAAATTGGGATAAATTCTTCAGATAGAAATCGGCTAACGCACGAATTTCCTTCTGCTCTTTCTCATAGCTGTCATAAACTGCCACTGCAGGGAAACCCGCCGCTTTTGCCGTGCGGACTGCATACAGGGCATCATCAAATACCACCGTCTCATCTTTCTTTGTTCCCAGAAATGCCAGTGCAGTCTCAAAAATGTAAGGTTCGTCTTTCCCATGCCCCACCTCGCTGCAGGTAAACATTCCGGAAAAACAGGACAGCACGCCTAATCGGGACAGGGCTGCTTCCACCAGATACCGGTCTGTGGCGGTGGCAATACACAGTTTTACTCCTGCCCTGTGAAGCCGTCGAAGAAGCCCTTCCACACCCGGCTTTAAAGGAATTTCACACCGGTAGCTCTTTTCCAGCATGGCGTTGACTCCCTTCATAATCGCATCTTCACTTAAAACCACGCCGTACTCTCTCCGGTAATAACGGGCTGCCTGCAGAAGACTCATATTCTGAAGCACCTCGTTCAGGTTCTCTTCCGGCTCATACCCGATGGAACGCAGATAATTCTCTCCGACGCAATCCCATACAGGCATGGAATCCAAAAGAGTACCGTCCACGTCAAAGACCGCCCCGGATATTTTCATAATCCAACCATCCGCTCTGCCAACACCCGCAGTTCCCGGCAGGTCTCCTCGATATCCGCCGCCGAAAAGAGCGCGGACACCAGAGC
>VSOD01000565.1 GCA_009774655.1 Lachnospiraceae bacterium | reverse complement strand
CAAAGGAATGGGATAAGACTTTCCCGAAAAGTGAAAAGGTGAACCATCGCAAGGTGACATTCCCTAACCGTTACGGGATCACACTGGCAGCAGATCTTTATGAGCCGAAAGGAGTGGTAGGGAAGCTGGCTGCAATTGCGGTATGCGGGCCGTTTGGCGCGGTAAAGGAGCAGGCATCCGGACTGTATGCACAGACGATGGCGGAGCGTGGTTTCCTCACAATGGCATTTGATCCTTCCTTCACCGGTGAAAGCGGCGGCACACCCAGGTACATGGCTTCACCAGACATCAATACAGAGGATTTTCAGGCAGCTGTGGATTTCCTTTCTGTACGGGAGAATGTTGACACTGAACGTATCGGAATTATCGGAATCTGTGGCTGGGGCGGTCTGGCACTCAAAGCGGCGGCGCTGGATACCCGCATTAAGGCGACGGCTGCGTCCACCATGTATGATATGGCCCGCGTCAATGCCAACGGGTACTTTGATGCAGAGGACTCTGCGGATGCGCGATATGCAAAGAAAGAGGCCATGAACGCCCAGAGGATTGTGGATTATAAAAACGGCAGCTATGCGCCGGGCGGCGGGGTTGTCGATCCGCTTCCGGAAGATGCGCCTTTCTTTGTGGCAGATTATCATGATTACTATAAAACGGACCGAGGTTATCATAAACGTTCCCTGAACTCAAACGGCGGCTGGAATGTGATCGGCTGCATGTCCTTTATGAACCAGCCAATCCTGCAGTACAGCAATGAGATCCGCAGCGCAGCCCTTATTATGTACGGGGAGAAGGCGCATTCTTGTTATTTCAGCCGCGACGCCTATGCCGCAATGGTGAAGGATAACCCTTATGCAGACAATAAGGAGCTGCTGATTATTCCGGATGCAGTCCACACAGATCTGTATGACGGCGGCGGGAGGGACGCCATCCCGTTCGATAAGCTAGAGCAGTTTTTTTCGGAAAATATGAGATGACATTTATAAACTTAAAATACGAGGAGCGATGAACTATGTTATTACCGAGTATCTTTACAGAAAACCTGTTGGACGACTTTTTTGATCACCCACATCACAGCAACCATCTCCGTTCGTATGCTTCTGAAATGATGCGGACAGACATCAAGGATCTGGGAAATGTCTATGAAATGACAATGAATCTTCCGGGTGTGAAAAAGGAAAACGTAAAAGCAGAACTGAAAGACGGCTATTTGACGATCAGTGCTGTATCCGCTACCCAGAATGATGAAAAAAACAGTGACGGAGTGTACATCAGGCGGGAACGTTATGCAGGTTCCAGCAGCAGAAGTTTTTATGTGGGAGAAGATGTAAAACAGGAGGATATCAAAGCAAAATTTGAAGATGGCGCTCTGAAGCTGCAGGTTCCGAAGAAAAATCCAGAGACTGTTGCAGAGAATACAAATTATATCCAGATTGAGGGCTGACTGAGGCTGGTTATAAAATATTAAAGCAATTGCACACCTGATAAAAAGAGGCGATGTGGGTGATTTCATACCTGTACCGCCTCTTTTCTATTGGAAAGAAGTTGTGGCCATGATAGAGATAAACTTTTTCAACAGAGGGCTTACCGCGTTTTTTCGATAGAAAATACCATAAGACAAAGGCTCATTGCCGGTGATTGGAATGATGCGGATGTCCGAACTGATGAAATTCATCTGCGGCAGGATGGAACAGCCATAACCGGCTCTTACCAGAGTAAGGAGAGCCTGCAGGTTATCGCAGATATAGGTGGACTCCGGAGGGATATGCTGCGCGATGCGGTTCTGCATTTCTGCCGCCTTGAATGGAATGGCATAGGAATTGCAGACCACGATATTCTCCAGATACAATTCTTCTGTTGCCAGCTCTGTCCTGCCAGCGTAAGGGTGGGTATCCGGAACAATGCAGCACAGCGGGATCCGGAACAGCTCCTGATAGATGATGTCGTTTTTTAACGGAATATCATCCTGAAATCCAAACAGCAGATCAATCTCTCCTTGGTAAAACAGCCCCAGAATGGAACGGTGAGGTATCACCTTTAAAAACGGATACAGCTCCGGGATCTGCGCCTGGCATGATTTGAGGACTTTGCAGAGCAGGTTCAGGATTGCCTCGTCCGTGCAGCCGATGGTCAGGATCTGGATACTGGAGGACTGGTGCCTCTGAATTTTCCGCGATGCAGCGTCCAGTCTTCCGACTACGTTTTTCGCGTCCTCCAGAAAGCTGATGCCTGCCGGAGTAAGGGTCACCGTCCGGGTGGTACGGTGCAGAAGCCTGGTTCCAAGCTCCTCCTCCAAAGAATGAATTTGCCTGGATACCGCGGACTGGGTAATGTTCAAAATTTCTGCCGCTCTGGCGAAATTCAGATTTTCCGCAACCTGTATAAAACTCTTTAATTGGTCAGTATTCATGGCGTCTACCTCGATTATTGCATTTTCGTCATTGATAATACCATATTGTCAATTCACTTTCAAGAGGGAATGTGGTTTAATAGGTATTGCAAAGGTTAGCACTCAAAAAAAGAGAGTGCTAACAGTAAGGAGAAAGGCAGGTAATAGGAATGAAATTAAGGCCGTTAGGCGACAGAGTTATCTTAAAGTATCAGGAAGCGGAAGAAAAGACACAGCCGGGCATTATCTTGCCAGAC
>VSOD01000564.1 GCA_009774655.1 Lachnospiraceae bacterium | reverse complement strand
GCATTATGCCAATAAAAAAGCCCCAATGGGAATTCATTAAACATCAGAAATTAAAATGGCTGTGAATGGTAACAAAAGGACCGCCCGGAGCTGGCCAAACTGATTGACAGGATGACAGAGGGGGATGTCGTGGTGATTGAATCTCTGTCACGCCTTGGCAGAAGTACAAAAGATCTGATTGAACTGACAGAACTATTCCAGGGCAGAGGGGTACATCTGATTTCCTTAAAAGAGAATATTGATACGTCCACTTCGACAGGAAAACTTCTGTTTACCCTGATGAGCGCCATTGCGCAGTTTGAACGGGATACGATAGCAGACCGCACCCGTGAGGGATTACGGGCGGCCAGGGCGAGAGGACGTATAGGAGGAAGACCCAGGATAGAGCCTGACGCTGTCAGAAAGGCCGTCAAACTGTATAATACCAGACAATATTCGATCAGGGAGATAGAAGAACTTACAGGGGTTAAGAAATCAACGCTTTACAGGAACCTGCAGGAACATGTACCTATGGGTGGAAAAAAGGCAGCCTGTACGGATAAGCAGAAATATTTGGAGAGGCAGTAATAGCGATAGTAATGCAAATGTAAAGGCAGGAGGGATGACAATATGAAAGAAAATGGACTATTGGAGGTCATAGCAGCACACAGGACAATGGAGGATCTGGATAAGATTCTGAAAAAAGACAAGGACTATCAGGAGGCGCTGGTGGAGGAACAGGCGGCGTCGGATCAGATGGAAGATCTGGAATTTACAGAAGAACAGAAAAAAGTAGTTGACCGTGTCATCACGGCATATAATCATTGCGGTGCGGTATATGGCGCTGCGGCATACCGTTTTGGGATGGAGGACAGTGTACGGCTCTTAAAGGAATTGGGAGAGATCGCATAAAGGAAACAGTTGTTTGATCAACAGACGGTCCAGGTGGTATGGTTGGTAGCTGTACCACATATACCATATTATACCACCTGGATTTTATATAGTACAGACAGAATCAATTCATACACTTTTTAGAGTTTATCTGCTTCAGGATTCATAAATGGCTTGGAATTCTCCTATATGTTTTACAGGCCAATAGCTTCATGAAAAAGATACCTAAAGTAAATCTAGGATATTACTGGTCTGACATCAGACAAATACTAAAGATTACAACAGGCATCTTTTTGTAAGTTTTAACAGGATTCTATGATCCAACATTAATATTAATGGAGACAGAGATATATTCATATGGGAGATCTTCCGTATTTTTTGACATATTCTGCATAACCGTGGGCAGTGCACGTATCTGTTCCTAATAGATCGGGCTGGCAAGCTTCTTCGATCAATCTGTTAAAATAAGAGCGCAGCAGATTAGGGATATGCTTAATGCCCCACTCTTTCGGAATCGTAACAGGATTGATGTTGAAGCTGGATAATTCATTTAATGTACGTTTAAAAGCTTCCAGTTTATAACCATGTAAGAGTGCTTTCGCTTTAGCCAGGCTGCGGCATTGGCTGACATATTGTAATGCATCAATCAATCGTTTTTCCTTTTGGCTGTTGAAGTTTTTGGATTTTATCTTCTGCACAGCTTCCTGTAGGGTATACCAGTCACCTTTTCCAATCACCTTTTCGTAATAACTGCTGACAATCTCAATGCAGGTAAGGGGCTTGAAAAACTGCATAGATATATTTGGACCGGTATCTTCTGCAGCTTCAAATTTCTTGGAAAGAGAATATGTTTTAAAATATTTATATTGGACTTCAAAACGGTAAATATTACGTGAAGCATCCAACGTTTCCTGATCGACAGGACTGTATCCATTCTTCAAATTTTGATTAGAAAGATTCAATAACTGCAGATATTTACTGTAGTAATTGATGTTGACTGAACGGCTGCATAGATAAAAACTTTCAGGGTTGCTTTTCATCCTGTGTGCGATGTTGTCATATTCCATCCACTCTTTGTAATGGAATGGTATATCACTTCTTTTTATAAGATTCGTGATCTGTTCAGGACTGCAGGAAATTTTAAAATCATCTAAGCTGATATTAACGCAGTAATCAATTCGTTTTATCTTATAATCGTCAAATTTACTTAGTAAGGGTGATATCTTTTTTGATTCAAGGATGAAATTACTTATGGCGATATTCATATCTCCATAGACAGCAGCTGTCAGGTAATCATGTATACCAGCAAGGAACTTTGGGTTCATCCTTGCTTCAAGAATGTAACATATATTTGCAAGATAGCAATCTTCATAAAGGTGCCATTGAATCCCACAGCATTGGTTATCGTAACAGATTTTGATATCTGAAGGAAGATAGTCTTCCGAGGGGGTATACAGTACATACTTTTTTTCTTTTTTACGATATATTTTAAGTGGTGTAGTTTCACTATATGTTTTAAAATCAAGTAGCAATATTTTGACATCATCACGCAATAATGATAGGTCTAAGGTCATGGTGTGAAAACCTAAAGAAGATAACATAGAGGACTCCTTTCCAACGAAACTATGTTTGTTTACAAAAGATTTCATTATCATATCTAAAATATTCTTTCTTAATAGCCATATGTAACAGAGATGATGCAACAGGGATATATTAAAAATATTTATTATCATTGGCATATCATTTACTATAAGGGGACGGATCAATGGATATAAATGTGTG
>VSOD01000563.1 GCA_009774655.1 Lachnospiraceae bacterium | reverse complement strand
AACCCACACAGACCGGTATCTCCTCCAGATATCCCAGCACATCCAGCACCGTAAAAGCCACATCCGTGGTGCCCTGCAGACGGCAGCCGTATTTGGAGGCCACACAGTCAAACCAGCCCATACGCCGGGGCCGTCCCGTCGTCGCCCCGTACTCGCCGCCGTCTCCGCCGCGTCTGCGCAGCTCATCCGCCTCATCCCCGAAGATTTCCGACACGAAGGCGCCTGCCCCCACCGCCGAAGAATACGCCTTGCACACCGTGACGATCTCCTTGATCGCATGAGGCGGCAGCCCCGCACCGATGGCGCCGAAAGCCGCCAGTGTGGAGGAAGACGTCACCATTGGATAGATACCGTGGTCGGGATCCTTCAACGTACCCAGCTGCCCTTCCAGCAGCACGGTCTTCCCCTCCTTCAGGGCCCGGTCCAGATAAGCGGACACATCGCACACATAGGACGCTATCATCTCCCTGTACCCGTGCAGCGTGTCAAGCAGCTCCTGCGGCCTGATCAGCGGTTTATGGTACAGGTGCTCCAGAATGACATTCTTCATCTCGCAGACACGGTTCACCTTTTCCTGTAAAAGAGCCTCGTCAAAAAGCTCACTCACCTGAAAACCGATCTTCGCATATTTGTCCGAATAAAAAGGAGCGATCCCGGATTTCGTGGAACCGAACGACTTACCTCCCAGCCGTTCTTCCTCATACTGGTCGAACAGGATATGATACGGCATCACCATCTGACACCGGTCGGATACCAGGATCTTCGGCATCGGTACATTTCTCTCCGTGATCGACCGGATCTCGTCTGTCAGGATCGGTATGTTAAGCGCCACGCCGTTGCCGATCACACTCGTCGTATGGCTGTAGAAAACACCCGACGGCAGCGTGTGCAGGGCAAACTTTCCATAGTCGTTCACGATCGTGTGCCCCGCATTCGCGCCGCCCTGAAAGCGGACGATGATATCCGCCTTCTCCGCCAGCATATCCGTGATCTTGCCCTTGCCTTCATCTCCCCAGTTGGCTCCTACGACTGCCTTTACCATTGTAATTCCTCCTTCTTGCTTCTGATCTGTACTTTTTATAGTTAACGACATAACAAAGACGGGTCGTGAAACCCGTCCGTTGCGTCCTGCCGCAGAACAGTCCGCCGCAGAACACAGGTTTACTTTCTGATTATACAGCACATTTAATCATAAGTAAAATCAATATTAATTATATATATCATAATTTATATTTATACAACATAGGCAGCATACGTTATAGTCAATGCCGGGATTCCTTATAGTACAGTGCCCTGGTCGCATTCAGCACCGCGATGATCATCACGCCCACATCTGCAAAGATTGCCCACCACATATTGAGTGTGCCCACTGCGCCCAATCCTAAACAGATAAACTTGACCGCCAGCGCAAACACGATATTCTGCTGCACGATGCGGATCGTCTTTCTGGAAATGCCGATGGCTGTCGCGATCTTCTCAGGGTTGTCATCCATCAGCACGATATCTGCGGCCTCGATGGCCGCGTCGGCTCCCAGCGCCCCCATGGCGATGCCCAGATCCGCCCGGGAAAGCACGGGCGCATCATTGATGCCGTCCCCCACAAACGCCAGTTTCTCTTTTCGTCCTTTTTCGGCCAGCAACGCTTCTACTTCCGCCACCTTATCCGCCGGCAAAAGCTCACTCTTGACCACATCCACACCAAGCTCTGCGGCTACGGCATCGGCCACGGCTTTGGCATCTCCGGTCAGCATGACTACTTTCTCTACACCCGCCGCCTTGACGCCCGCAACGGCCGCCTTCGCGTTTGGCTTCACCACATCCGCGATCAGGATATAACCGGCATAGCTGCCGTCCACCGCCACATGTACCTCCGTCCCGATCTGTTCCGGTATCTCATAAGCAATGCGGAGCCGCTCCATCAGCTTCCGGTTGCCTGCCGCCACCTGCCTGCCGTCCACCCGTGCGGTAACGCCGTGACCGCCGATTTCCTCCACATCACTTATTCGCGCCGCCTCCACGGGCCTGCCGTAAGCCTCCCGCAGGCTGCGGCTGATAGGATGATTCGAATAGTGCTCTGCATAGACCGCCGCCTCCAAAAGCGCCTCCCCGGCACCTTCCGATGTACTTCCCGAAACAGGAATAACATGTGTTACCTCAAATACGCCCTTTGTCAGTGTGCCCGTCTTATCGCACACAAGACAGGTGGTCTTTGACAATGCCTCCAGATAGTTGGAGCCTTTGACCAGTATGCCTTTGGCCGAAGCGCCGCCGATCCCGCCGAAGAAACTTAGAGGAATAGAGATCACCAGCGCACAGGGACAGCTGATGACCAGCGTTGTGAGCGCCCGGATGACCCACTGTGACCATCCGGCAGGCTGTCCTGTCAGCAGGTTGACAAGCGGCGGCACGACCGCCAGCGCCAGGGCCCCCAGACAGACGGCCGGCGTATAATATCTGGCAAATCTGGTGATAAAATTCTCGGATCGGGATTTCTTCATGCTGGAGTTCTCCACCAGATCCAGGATCTTCGACACGGTGGATTCCCCGAAAGCCTTCGTCGTCCGGATACGCGATACCCCCGACATGTTCACGCAGCCACTGATCACCTCGTCCCCCTCTGCCGCTTCTCTCGGCAGGCTTTCACCTGTCAGGG
>VSOD01000562.1 GCA_009774655.1 Lachnospiraceae bacterium | reverse complement strand
CTCGTGGGCTAGGTGATGTGTATAAGAGTCAGATGCTGTGTAGGAAAGTACCCATGACAGGGTGGTAGTCTCCCGGACTTAATGACCGGAGTGTTTTATCCGGAATACATAAGAGGGGAGGTGGCGCAAATGACAGATTACGAGATTATTATGATATTCCTGGGGATATTGGCCTTGCTGTTATCTTCGGGCGGACTTCTCGTTGCGTTACTGAACTTTCTCGATCAGAGAAACAGTAAGTAAAATAAAAATGCCAATCCTGTCGGCCCAGGATTGGCGAGGTCCATAAGGACTAAAGCTGTTCAGGAGCATCCACTTTGGAGTGGGTGCTTTTCTTTATACTTACTATAACATCTCACCGTCAAAAAATCAACAATAATTTCCAAAAAGTTTTTGGAATCCGGTTCAGTAAAGTTATCCGGTACATAACGAAAAAATTAAGAACTACTGCGCAAAACGGTTGACAAATCCGGCAGGTATACTACAATATAGAACGTGGATAAAATAAAAATATCATAAATATGGTTCAAATGAGAAGAGATGTCAGGAACCGATCAGAATGGAGGCACTATGGCAGAGGTATATAACCATCGAGAGGTGGAAACAAAATGGCAGAAGGTGTGGGATGATGAGAAGGCGTTTAAGACTTCCGACGATTATTCCAGACCGAAATATTATGCGCTGGTAGAATTCCCTTATCCGTCGGGACAGGGACTTCATGTGGGACATCCGAGACCTTATACGGCGCTTGACATTGTAGCCAGAAAGAGAAGGATGCAGGGATATAATGTCCTTTATCCGATGGGCTGGGACGCTTTCGGCCTGCCGACGGAGAATTATGCGATCCAGAACCATATTCATCCGAAGATCGTGACACAGAATAATGTCTCCCGTTTCAAGAGCCAGCTCCATTCTCTGGGATATTCTTTTGACTGGGACAGAGAGATCAATACGACGGATCCGGCGTATTATAAATGGACGCAGTGGATCTTCCTGAAGCTGTTTAAGGCGGGACTTGCCTATAAATCCGAGATGCCGATTAACTGGTGTACTTCCTGTAAAGTCGGGCTGGCCAATGAGGAAGTGGTGAACGGCGGCTGGGAGCGGTGCGGCGCAGAAGTGGTGCGCAAGGTGAAGAGCCAGTGGATGCTTAAGATCACGGAATATGCGGATAAGCTGATTGAGGGGCTGGATACCGTGGACTACGTGGAGCGGGTCAAGGTATCGCAGAAGAACTGGATCGGCAAGTCGACCGGTGCGGAAGTGGACTTTTCCATTAAAGGAAAAGAAGATAAGCTGCGGGTTTATACGACCCGCTGCGATACACTTTTCGGCGTGACCTATATGGTTATGTCGCCGGAGCATCCGCTGATCGATAAATATAAAGAAGATATCAAAAACTGGGACGAGATCGCGGCATACCGTGAGCAGGCTGCCAGAAAGTCAGACTTCGAGCGTGCGGAGCTTGCGAAAGAGAAGACCGGTGTGAAGATTGACGGCCTGACGGCGGTAAACCCGGTGAGCGATGTGGAAATCCCGATCTTTGTCTCTGATTATGTGCTTATGAGTTACGGTACGGGCGCCATCATGGCGGTGCCGGCCCATGATGAGAGAGACTGGGATTTTGCGAAGAAATTCGGTCTGCCGATCATCGAAGTCGTTGCAGGCGGCCGCAACGTGCAGGAAGAGGTCTACACGCATGTGGCGGCGGGAACGATCGTCAACTCCGGTTTTATCAGCGGTTTGAGCGTGGAGAATGCCCAGGCCAGAATGATTGATTTCCTGGAAGAAAAAGGGATCGGCTGTGCCAAGACCAACTTTAAATTAAGAGACTGGGTCTTCTCCAGACAACGTTACTGGGGAGAGCCGATTCCGATCGTACACTGTGAGAAATGCGGCTATGTGCCGATCGACGAGAGTGAACTTCCGCTGGAGCTGCCGGAGGTGGACAGCTATATGCCTACCGACAACGGGGAGTCGCCGCTGGCGCTTATGACTGACTGGGTTAATACCACCTGCCCCTGCTGTGGCGGCCCGGCTAAGAGAGAGACGGATACCATGCCGCAGTGGGCAGGTTCTTCCTGGTATTTCCTGCGCTATACGGATCCGACGAATACGGAAGCGCTGGCGAGTAAAGAAGCGCTGGACTACTGGATGCCGGTAGACTGGTACAATGGCGGTATGGAGCATACCACACTGCATCTTCTGTATTCCAGATTCTGGCACAAGTTCCTGTATGACCAGAAGACAGTACCCTGCCCGGAGCCTTATGCCAAGAGAACTTCCCATGGCATGATCCTGGGCCTGAACCCGCACAACTTCGCGAATCTGCCCGCCGCAGAGCAGGAGAAGCTGCTTGCCGAGCACGGCAGCGAGAAGGCAGTCAGAGCGGCCCTTAAGGAAAAGTACGGCGAGATGGCGGAACATCCTGTTGTGAAGAGGTCCAAATCACTGGGCAATGTGGTAAACCCCGATGATATCGTGACAGAATACGGGGCGGACACACTCAGAACTTATGAAATGTTCATCGGCGCTTTCGAGCTGAGCGCCGGCTGGTCCGAGGACGGGGTGAGGGGATGCCGCCGTTTCCTGGAGAGAGTGTGGAAGCTGCAGGATATCATGATCGAGGAGGATGCATACTCCAAAGATCTGGAGA
>VSOD01000561.1 GCA_009774655.1 Lachnospiraceae bacterium | reverse complement strand
CCTATACTATATGCATTGCTGTCAGATGCGCAGGGCTACGCTCCGGCTTCCCTGTCACCTGTATCCGGCAGTCTTTCCGCCGCTTCCCCGGGCATCGGTATGGCAAGCTCTGTGCATGTCTTTCTGATCTGCGCCGTCAGTTCTTCATCCGTCAGCACGGTCACACGGCCCGCCGCGTACTCTCCATCTACCCAGACCTTCAAAGCCCTCACCAGATCACATCCCTTGTCCAGCTGGTCCTGCTCCTTTAAATGATAATACGTATTGATCCAATGTGCAATCCCTGCCAGACCGGAAGTATTCGACACCGCACACAGCACCGGCCGGTTCAGGAATTTCTCCGTATCGAAAATATTGTAGATCTCCTCGTTTTTCAACAGTCCGTCGGCGTGGATGCCGGCTCTCGTCACGTTGAAATTCCTGCCCACAAAAGGCGTTCTGGGCGGGATCTCATAGCCGATCTCCTTCTCATAGTACTCCGCCAGCTGTGTGATCACGGTAGTATCCATACCGTTCAGATCGCCTCTAAGCTGCGCATACTCGAAGACCATCGCCTCCAGCGGTGTATTGCCTGTCCGCTCCCCGATACCGAAAAGCGATGTATTGATGCCGGAACAGCCGTAAAGCCATGCCGTGGTAGAATTCGACACCGCCTTGTAGAAGTCATTGTGACCGTGCCATTCGATCAGCGCATGCGGCACCCCGGCATGGGTATGTATCGCATAGATAATGCCCTGCACGCTCCTCGGAATAACCGCGCCCGGATAGTTGACGCCATAGCCCATCGTATCGCAGGCGCGTACCTTGACAGGGATCTGATACTCTTCCATCAGTTTCATCAATTCCATGCAGAAAGGCACCACATAACCGTAAATGTCCGCTCTGGTAATATCCTCCAGATGGCATCTCGGACTGATCCCCTCCTCCAGACAATCCCGGATAACACTCAGATAGTGGTCCATCGCCTGCCGCCTGGTCATCTTCAATTTCAGAAAAATATGATAATCCGAACAGCTGACCAGAATGCCGGTCTCCTTCATGCCGATCTCCCTGACCAGCTTAAAGTCCTCCCTGCTGGCACGGATCCAGCTTGTAACCTCCGGATAACGATAGCCCCGCTCCATACATTTATAGACAGCATCCCTGTCCTTCTTGCTGTACAGGAAGAATTCACTGGCACGGATCATACCGTTTGGGCCGCCCAGTTTATGCAGATGATCGTAGATCGTGACGATCTGTTCCGTCGTGTACGGCGCCCTGGACTGCTGGCCGTCCCGGAAGGTCGTATCCGTGATCCAGATATCCTTCGGCATATTGTGGGGCACCGTCCTGTCATTGAACGGAATCTTCGGAATCTCGGAATAAGGAAACATATTCCTGAAAACATTAGGTTTCTTCACATCATCCAGAATATACATGTGCTCTTCTATTTCCAGAAGATTGTTGTGATCGTTCATGGTCACCGGACGATTCGTGAAAGTTCTTTCATCATACATAGCTGTCATCACACCTTTCCTGTCGCTCCTTACCCGCCTGCATACAGGGCGCTCTATAAGAATACGATCAATTCATGTACGCCACGTATAATTGTATACAATCATACTGCCCATGTCAACCACAAACCGACACAAAAGCACAGCTTTATCGGTCGGGTTCCCTGCAGAACCGCTCCACATCCAGCATCCCCCAGCCCTGCTTGTTCCAGGAATCCCCCATATCATGTGCGCTGTATATCATTTTTCGCTTAAGTTCCTCATTGGTCGCACGCGGGTATTTCTGCAGAAAAAGCGCAGCCGCCCCGGCAACGACCGGCGTCGCCATGGAGGTACCGCTCTTCTTCGTATAGGCATTGCGGTAGCCGCTGAAGGCGCTTCCCTTCCAGTTCACGTTGCAGGACACGATATCCGTTCCCGGCGCCACCACGTCTGGCTTGCGATAGAGCACACTGCGGCTTCCCCTGCCGGAAAAATTCTCGCACAGATCCTTGCGGGCGCCGAAATACCCGCCCTCATGACAGCCTACCGTGATCACCCTGCGGCTGCAGCCGAGAGGTGATATCGTCCCTTCCCCCGGCCCGTTATTGCCTGCGGCGCACACCACGACAATGCCTTTTTCCCAGGCCGCGTCCAGCAGTTCCACCAGCTCCTCCATGCGCTCCGCCTCGCCGCTCGTACCGATGCCCAGCGATACGTTTAAGACCCGGATCCGGTAGCGGACATGATTCTCCAGCACCCAGACCAGCCCCATCTTCATGCTCTCAATGCATCCCTCGCCGTTTCTGTCCAATACCTTGCCGATGCAGAAACGACAGGCGGGCGCCATTCCTCGATAGACGCCGCGGGACGCGGTTCCGCTGCCGCCCACACATCCTGCCACATGCGTGCCGTGTCCGCTGTCATCGTATCCCGCCTGCCGCCCGTTCACGAAATCCGCAAAGGCCACCACGCGGTTTCCAAAATCGGGATGTCTGCCGATCCCCGTATCCAGGATCGCCACCGTAATCTCTTCCGTTGCAATCGTTCTCTGTATATGATCACTGCATCTTACTTGTTTTCTTACACGATTCACAGCTCTTCTCCATGCATTCTGTCATCATCCGCCGGGAGATCTGCACATTCCGTGTAAAAAGATACAGGAAAACTCCCGGCTATAGATTTATTC
>VSOD01000560.1 GCA_009774655.1 Lachnospiraceae bacterium | reverse complement strand
GGACAATATATGCTATGTTCCCTGCCTCGACAAAAAGCTGTCGAAGGAGGACAGGCGTGTGATGGCGGAGAGAATGCTAGCGATGGTTGATCTTCCGGCAGAACTGGCGGGACGGTTTCCCAGGCAGCTTTCCGGCGGGCAGAAACAGCGGGTGGGCATCGCCAGAGCGATGGCGGCGTCCCCGGATATCCTGCTGATGGACGAGCCTTTCGGGGCGGTGGACGAAATCACGAGACGCACACTGCAGGGGGAGCTTTCCGGTCTGCAGAAAAAAACGGGCATAACGATTGTGTTTATTACCCATGATATAGAGGAGGCGTTCAAGCTGGGCAGCCGCATTCTGATTATGAAAGACGGTATGATCTGGCAGGAGGGCGGCAGAGAAGAGCTTTTGGAGAAGCCGCGGGATGCGTTTGTAAAGCAGCTGCTTTGCGGAGCGTAAGAAATGCGAAAAGTACTTCCAAAATTTAGCAGCAAAGACTGCATCGCAAAGTCAGCATAGCTGACTTGGAAGTACTAAGTTTCGCATAGGAGAATGCCTGAAATGCGGCATTCTCCGCACATCATGGGATTAGAGATGGAATGGAGGAGAACATGAAAAGTACGAAGAGAATCAAAAAGGGAATTGCGGTGTTGGCATTGGCGGGCATGGTATGCGGGCTTGGTGCCTGCGGGGAGAAGGAGACGATAAAGATTGCGTCAAAGCCCATGACGGAGCAGTATATTCTAACGGAGATGCTTGCGCAGCTGATTGAGGACGGGACGGATTATGAAGTGGAGATCACAAAAGGCGTAGGAGGCGGCACCACAAACATCCATCCTGCGCTTGTGAAGGGAGAGTTCGACCTGTACCCGGAGTACACCCGGTCGGCGTGGCTGAACGTGCTGAAGAAAGAGGAGATGGAGAAGGATGATGATAAGCTCTACGAGGAATTATTATCTGAGTATGATGCCCTCGGCCTGACGTGGACGGGGCTGTATGGCTTCTCCAACACTTACGGGCTTGCGGTCAGACAGGATACGGCAGAGCAGTACGGCCTTTCTAGCTATTCGGAGCTGGCGGCAGCTTCCGGGGAACTGGTATTTGGCGGCAATCCGGATTATATTGAGCTGGAAACCGGGTATCCTCGGCTCTGCGAAGCGTACGGTATGCAGTTTAAGGATACCGTGCAGATGGAGATTGCATTGAAATATGAGGCGCTAAAAAGCGAAGAGGTGGATGTGATCAACGCGTTCACGACGGATGCGCAGCTTGCCGCCAACAATCTGGTGCTGCTTGCGGACGACCGGGTTTTTTTTGAGACTTACGACGCCGGGACGATTGTGAGAAAGGATGCGCTGGAAAAGTATCCCAAGCTGCAGGGCGTTCTCGAGAAAATGAACGGGCTGATTACCGAGGCTGAGATGCAGCAGATGAATTATGAGGTGGAAGTGAACGGCAGAGAGGACAGGGATGTGGCGAGAGAGTTTCTGGAGAACAAGGGGCTGCTCGGACATTGACGGTCTGACAGGGACGGTACAGAGGCGGAAGAGACGCTTCGTGGGATGGGGGTAGGAATGCAGAAGCGTACTCCGCCCTCTATTTCACGGCGGATATGGGCGTTTCTACATACGATGCTGTGTCTCTGATCCTCTCGGAAAAGAAACGGTGGAAATTTCAGTTTTGCCGGATATCCTCGGATTTATTCTGCACTATTGTAGGGTTTCTTTTCGGCGCGACTGTGGGGATTGGCACGGTGGTGACGGCATTCTTTATGGGACCGTTAATTGCGTTCTTTAACAGGACGGTGGCGGAGCCGATGCGGTATGGGAAGAAAACGGGGAAATAATATGAGTATAACGAAGAATATACGATGCGGGTGACCTATGAGGACGGAGAAACTGCGGGTTATATGCGGGGAAAAAAAGAAGGAAAGGAAGAAGGGAAGGAAGAAGGAAGATACATAACATTGAAGCGGCTATGAAGAACTTTGGGATTAGTCTGGAAAAAGCGTGCGCCGGACTGGATGTCACTGTGGAGGAATATCAGCGTGTGAAAGCACAAAATGTTCGGACAGATTAAAAGGCGGCGTGCTTTTATGCGTCACAGGCAAGGGAACTCTGGTATGGGGAATACTCATTTCAGGGTTCTTTTTTCGCCTTCTGGTTGAGCTTTCACCTGTGTTTCAACATACGGGTTATTGTGGAACCAAAGGTATCTTGTTATGATTAGAAACAACAGGGCAGATACAGATGGGAGGAAAGGAATTTGAGTGACAATATAGGAACGATTATAATGAAAAAGAGGAAGCAGTTGGGCTACACCCAGCAGAAGATTGCCGATTGTCTGAACGTCTCCTTTCAGGCGGTCTCCAAGTGGGAGAACGGCACGGCATACCCGGACATCAGCCTTTTGCCGCAGCTTGCGCATATTCTGGGCACGACGACGGATACCCTCTTAGGGTACAGCGCTGCGCCCGTGACAGACTATGAAAAACGGTATGGGAATGAGGCATATTACTGGGGGCTGCAGCCAAACGAGCTGTGCTATGAGATTATGAAAATCAAGCCGCCCGTAAAACCTTACCGGGTTCTGGAGATCGGCTGCGGGGAGGGGAAGGATGCGGTTTTTCTTGCAAAAAACGGCTATATTGGTACTGCCTTCTACGCCGCACAGCCAGGGAT
>VSOD01000056.1 GCA_009774655.1 Lachnospiraceae bacterium | reverse complement strand
GAATTCCGGCAGAGTATCTTACGACAAATTTATGTGCGGAACATCGAAGCGATAAGATTAAGAACATTAAGGAGATTCTTGAGAAAAAGCGGGAAACGATCGTTGTGGTCAGCACTAATCTGATCGAGGCGGGCGTGGACATTTCGTTTGAGTATGTATACCGATCTATGGCCGGACTGGATAGTGTAGCGCAGGCGGCAGGCCGTTGCAACAGAAATGGCGAGCTGGAAAGCGGGATGATCCATCTCATTGATCTGGAAGGTGAGAATGCAGGAAATATGACGGAGCTGCAGCAAAATATCAGAGCGACGGAAAGTGTGATCTGGCAATACAAGGACAGTGCGGCACAGGACAGCCTGCTGATGCCGAAATGGATGGATGTCTTTTATAAGAATATATACTTCAATGCGTCAGACAAAATGAACTTCCCTCTTGAGGGATTGGATACGAGTATTCTGCAGCTTCTGTCGAGAGGATTTAGACCCAAAGAAAAGAAGAATCTGATGAATCAGGCGTATAAGACGGCAGGACAGCAATACCGGGTGATAGACGATGATTCATTCGGGGTGATCGTCCCCTACAAGAAGGGTGCTAAGATCATAGAAGCCATTCAGGACGCAGTCGATCCGGCGGAATTAAAGGCTTATATACGGCAGGCACAGAGGTACACGGTGAATGTCAGGGGAAACAGGTTGAAGCAGTTTGAAGGACTGATACAGCCTGTGAGTGACAGGATACCGGATCTGTATATGGTGGCATCGCCCGGGGCTTATCATATGGAGTATGGAATTACACCGGAGTGGGAAACGCTGATATTTTAAGAGAGGACGGTTACAGCATGGAAAAGCCAAATATTATTGAATATTGTGTGTCCGGTAGATATGCGTTGTTTACGGATCCACTGTCTAAGACAGGCGGAGAGAAATGCAGCTATCAGATACCTACGTACCAGGCGCTGAAAGGGATAACGGAATCCATATACTGGAAGCCTACCATAACCTGGATCATTGACGAGTGCCGCATCATGAACTTGATTCGGACAGAATCAAAGGGGATCAGGCCGATCAAGTACAGTGGTGGTAACGATCTGTCCTATTATACGTATCTGCATGAGGTGGCATACCAGGTAAGGGCGCATTTTGAATGGAATGAAAACCGGAAGGACCTGTCCCATGACCGCAACGAAAACAAACATTATGATATTGCCAACAGAATGGTTACAAGGGGCGGAAGAAGGGATATTTTCCTGGGGGCAAGAGAGTGTCAGGGATATGTGGAGCCCTGCGCCTTTGGTGAAGGAAAAGGAGCGTATGACGAGACGGATCTGTCCTTTGGCATTATGGTTCACGGTATAACGTATCCTGATGAGGCTGACAGAGAGGAAGAAAAGGGAAAGATGACTGTACGCCTCTGGAATGCACAGATGAAAAACGGTATCATACACTTTTGCGGCCTGAGCAATGTGAGATCAGACATATTCTACGGGATGCCAGGCAGAAAGAATTTGAACCGGGGAAAAATTTCAGGGGACTGCAGGAATTTGAAGGAGGTGATCTATTTGGCGTGGCTCAAGACTTTAGCTGACACATATGATGTCTGTGCTGAGTGGGCAGGTGTTGACAGGAATGATCAGGCCGTATTGCTTCCGATTTCCCATTCGACTTTTAATGCACAGATTGAGGTGACCATCGATCAGAACGGAAATTTTCAAAGGGCTAGGAAGCTGGATAAAGGCAGGGATGCGGTCACGGTCATTCCGGTTACGGAAGATTCGGCGGCAAGGAGCAGCGGAATTGCGCCTCATCCGCTATGCGATAAACTCTGCTATATAGCAGGGGACTATACGTCGTATACGGGTGATAACAAGGAAAAATATTATGAAGCTTATATGGAACTGCTGCGGGACTGGACAGAATCGGAGTATTCCCATCCTATGATAGAGGCGGTATATAAGTACCTTGGCAGGAGAGCGCTGATACAGGATCTGATCATGAGCAAAACGCTGGAGCCGAATGATAACGGTATCATTACAGATCAGGTTAAGATACAGGGACTGGGACAGACCGGGGCAAATGTGCGGTTCATAGTGTTCGGGGCAGCTATGCCGCAGGAGGTTTGGAAAAACCAGGAGTTGTACAGAAAGTACAGTGAGTATTACCGTCAGAGAGCGGGTGGAAAGAAACTGTGCTATGCATCCGGAAAGACAGCGTCCTGCTCGGACAAGCATCCATCCAAAATACGCAACAGCGCGGACAAAGCGAAGCTGATCTCCGGGAATGACGAATCCGGCTTTACTTACCGCGGAAGGTTTACGACAAAGGAACAGGCAGTTTCAGTCGGATATGACACATCTCAGAAGGCGCATAACGCTTTAAGGTGGCTGCTTCAAAAACAGGGATATACACGTGACGAGTCGGCCATTGTCTGTTGGATGGTAAACAGGGAACAGCAGGTGCCGGACATGATGAAGGATTCGGTCAATGCCTGGCATGGGATTGACGAGTTTGACTTTGATTTTGATGATCTGGATACATACAACGAGACCGCGGATATCGCCAAATACGATACAGGAAAATATATTGCACAACAGTTTAACAATGCGGTAAACGGATATGCCGGAAAAATCAGGACGGAAGATAAAATAGCAGTCATAGCGCTGGATGCGGCTACTACCGGCAGGCTTTCGGTGGTGTACTATGATGAGATGGGCGGGAACCAATATATAAATGCGATCATAAACTGGCAGCAACATTGTAAATGGCGTCGCAGCATTAAGGCGGGCAATACGGAAGAAAGCAGAAGACGGATCACATGCGAGTGCACGCCATCACCCAGAGATATGGCGTTGGCGGCATATGGCGTGCAGAGGACGGAATGGCTGGAGGCGGACGGAAAGCTGATCAGAGCAACGATAATGCGGTTACTGCCATGCATAACCGGAAAAAAGGGCAAAATTCCGCAGGATATCATCAGAGCAGCGGTACGGCGGGCCTCCATGCCGCAGACAATGGGTGACTTTATCTGGTATAACGATGTGCTGTGTGTTACATGTGCAATGATAAGATTTAACTATGAAAGGGGAAACATGACAATGGATAATTTCCTGCAAGACAATGGGAAGGATCGAAATGTTTTGTTCGGAAGACTGCTGGCCGTATATGACTATATGGAACAGCGGGCGATGTATGAACGTGACGAGAACGGTAAGGTAAAAGAGGGGCGCACAACGAATGCGAAGCGCTATTGGAATGCCTACAGCAGCAGACCGGCCAGAACCTCAAAGACGATCAGAGAAAATCTGATCGCTTATGAAAGAAAATTAAATGATTATGAGCGGAAGAAATTCGAGGAATGGACCGGTGAGATCATGACGCAGTTTGCGGAGGGTCAGTTTGACAATACAGCATTAACGGAACTGTATTTACCGGGATATTATCAGCAGATCGAGTATATGAAAAAGTCGTTTCAGAAAAAGGACAGTACGGAAGGTCAACCGTAAGATACTGTCATACATACGCAGTCATGGAAGAAAATAAGGAGAAAGGCAAGGGTATTATTATGAGTGAATTTACAAACAAAATTGATTTTGAGGTTCTGGTAATGGTTAAAAATGCAAATCCGAACGGAGATCCGCTTAATGGCAACAGACCAAGAGAGACTTATGACGGGTACGGAGAAATATCGGATGTGTGCATTAAGAGAAAGATCAGAAACCGGCTCCAGGATATGGGGGAAGCTATTTTCGTGCAGAGCGATGAACGCGCCGATGATGGTTGTAAGAGTCTTGCTGACCGGGCGAAAAGCAATACCGACATGCAGAAAGCATTGAAGGATAAAGATAAGGATGCCTATGCCAGAGCAGCCTGTGAGAAGTGGATCGATGTTCGGAGTTTTGGGCAGGTGTTTGCTTTTAAAGATGACAGCGTGTCCGTAGGCGTGAGAGGACCGGTTTCGGTTCACTCGGCTTTCAGTGTACTGCCGGTTTCGATTGACAGTATGCAGATCACAAAAAGTGTCAACAGTGAGACCAAAGAGAAGAAATCGTCCGACACAATGGGCATGAAACATAAAATATATTCGGCTCTGTATGTCATAAAGGGCAGCATCAATCATCAGCTTGCCGGGAAAACAGGATTCAGCGATGAAGATGCGGAGAAGATCAAAGAAGCTCTGCGTACACTGTTTGTAAATGACAGTTCATCGGCAAGGCCTGACGGAAGCATGGAAGTATGCAAGGTATATTGGTGGAGGCATAACTGCCCTATGGGACAATATTCATCTGCGAAAGTTCACAGATTGATCGACATTACAGCGAAGACAGATGATCCGAAGGAGTTTGAAGACTATCATATTGAAGTTGCTTCTTTACCGGATCTGGTATTGGAGGAGATAGAAGGGATTTAAGCATGTATGGTGAGGAAGATTATCTGATGCTTTCCGGGATTCAGCACTTTGCGTTTTGCAGAAAGCAGTGGGCCATGATACATATTGAGCAGCAATGGGCTGAAAATTATAGAACAACTGCCGGTGAGCTGATGCATAAGAAGGCGCATGATGCCGCTTCTTTTGAAAAAAGAGGAGACTTGCTGATCATAAGAGGGATGCGTATTTCATCGCGGAATCTTGGACTCAGCGGACAGTGTGACGTTGTAGAATTTCATCAGGATGAAAATGGTGTCAGCTTATTTGGGTATGACGGAAAATGGAAACCGATACCTGTAGAGTATAAGCGTGGGACGCCGAAAGAAAATAATGCGGACGAACTGCAACTGTGCGCACAGGCAATGTGTCTCGAAGAAATGCTGCAGGTATATGTGCAGGACGGGTATCTGTATTATGGAGAGAACAGGCGGCGCAGCCACGTGGACTTTACGGACAGCCTGCGGGAAGAAGTGAGAACTGCGGCGAAGGAAATGCATGAGCTGTTTCAAAGAGGATATACGCCGAATGTAAAACCGACAAAGAAGTGTAAGGCATGTTCACTGGAAAATCTATGCCTGCCAAAATTGCAAAAGACAGTAAAAGTGCGGGAGTATATTGAAAAAGGCATAAAGGCAGATGATTAAATTATTTTGGGATCATAGTATTTGAAAATGGCAGGAGTATTGACGTGCGAAAATTATTGAACACCTTATATGTTATGACAGAGAATTGCTATTTAACGCTTGACGGAGAAAACATTGTGATACAGGATGGGGAGAAAACGCTCGGAAGGTTTCCCCTTCATACCCTGGAAAACATTATCTGTTTCACATACAAAGGCAGCAGTCCGGCGTTGATGGGCGCCTGTGCAGAGCGGAAGATCGGTATGAGCTTCTTTTCGCCCAGAGGTGCATTTTGGGCAAGGGTCAGCGGAAAAGAATACGGTAATGTGCTGCTGAGAAAAGAACAATATCGTATATCGGATGACGATGATAAAAGTGTAAGATATGCTAAAAATATGATCGTCGGAAAAGTTTTTAACAGCAGATGGAGCATAGAGCGCACTTTGCGTGATCATGCATATCGGGTAGATGCTGAAAAGCTCAAAAAGATATCTGATTTCCTGTATGATACGCTGCCGAAGATAGACAGTACACTGCATCTGGATGAACTCCGGGGAATAGAAGGGAAAGCCGCGGAGCAGTATTTTTCAGTATTTAATGAGATGATATTAAACCAGAAGGATGATTTTGCGTTTATTACCAGAAACCGCAGACCGCCGCTCGATAATATAAATGCGCTGCTGTCGTTTGCGTATACAATTCTTGCAGGTGACTGTGCAAATGCGCTTTCGAGTGTAGGGCTGGATCCCTATGTCGGTTTTATGCATGGGGACAGACCCGGCCGGACATCCCTGGCATTGGATCTGATGGAAGAACTCCGACCGGTTTTAGCCGACAGATTTGTTTTGACTTTGATAAATACGAAAGCAATTCAGGCAGCTCATTTTGAGAAACAGAAGGATGGGGCGGTGCTCTTGAATGATGATGGAAGGAAAGTGTTTTTCGGTGCATGGCAGAAGCACAAAAGAGAGACTATAACACACCCGTACCTGAAAGAAAAGATTGAGTGGGGACTGGTGCCTTATGTGCAGGCACTGTTGCTTGCCCGCACAATACGTGGTGATGTTGACGAGTATCCGCCATTTTTATGGAAGTAGGTGTATGAATGTTAGTATTGATCACATATGATGTCTCGACACAGAGTGCAGCAGGAAAGAGCCGCCTTAGAAAAGTTGCAAAGGAATGCGTCAACTACGGACAGCGCGTTCAAAATTCTGTGTTTGAATGTATCCTGGACGCTTCACAGCTTTTGTTGTTAAAAGATCGGCTTGTAACTCTGATCAATGAAAAAGAGGACAGCCTGCGTTTTTATTATCTTGGAAATAATTATAAGACGAAGGTTGAGCATTTTGGTTGTAAAAGTTCTTATGAGGCCGAGGGAACTCTGATGATCTAGGATGGTGCGAAAGAGATATTAACATGAAATGTCTGAGAGATTCGCACCGGGAAAGTGTAGTATTAATATAGTAGATTCTGTATTTGTATAGTTAGAAAGTATTGAAATTTGTGAATATTGCTTAAGAAAGGAACTCCGGCATAAAAGAAATAAGTAATATTTGCGGTCGCTCCCCTCGCGGGGGCGTGGATTGAAATATACTACCGTAGAGGATATGGCGGACGGGAGCCGGTCGCTCCCCTCGCGGGGGCGTGGATTGAAATACTTTTAAGAGATCAACGACCTGTTGTGCCTCTTTGTCGCGCCCCTCGCGGGAGCGTGGATTGAAATATTATATACATAAGAAATGTTTGCGAGGTGTTTATGTCGCGCCCCTCGCGGGAGCGTGGATTGAAAAGCAATCGAGGGTGTGTGAAATGCTCAAGATGGAGTCGCGCCCCTCGCGGGAGCGTGGATTGAAATCAAACTGCACGATCTCCCTTGCCGGACCGTTAAGATGTCGCTCCCCTCGCGGGAGCGTGGATTGAAATTCCCATTCAGGTTATTAGCCCTCTCTCGAACTAAGTCGCTCCCCTCGCGGGAGCGTGGATTGAAATCACAGATTATCTCTGTCTTCTTTTATTCCTGCGCTCGTCGCTCCCCTCGCGGGAGCGTGGATTGAAATTACTACACAAACTTACAGTGGTAATCGTGATTGTGTCGCTCCCCTCGCGGGAGCGTGGATTGAAATGAGGACGTTCTAAAAGAGGAAATCGGCGGCTACAGTCGCTCCCCTCGCGGGAGCGTGGATTGAAATTATGTACGGAAGTAGTTTACGCCATGTACTCCCAGTCGCTCCCCTCGCGGGAGCGTGGATTGAAATCATTTCCTCCGTCAACGGTATCTTTATAAATTTGTCGCTCCCCTCGCGGGAGCGTGAATTGAAATCAGTATTATTGCGATCATTCGAAGCTCATGGAAGAGCGGTTTACAGAGATATATAAGCTAGTAAAGGAGAGTGTGGAATGCGTGAAAGGCCTGATATCTTAAGAGACCCTCCGGAAGAACTGAATCCGGAACTTTATAAGCCTCATTTTGACTGGGAAGAAGAGGAACGGATCCTGGCGGAGAAGGAGAAGCAGGAGCGGCGTAAGAAACTGAAAAACTTTTTTAAGGGCAGGAAACGTAAGGTTTAAGTCGCTCCCCTCGTGGGCGCGTGGATTGAAATACTACCTGCCCGCCTAATCGGTTGACAAGCAGTGTCGCTCCCCCTCATACGAGAACACAGTTTGAAAGCATCGTGATTGAAAGTTCGACAGTCGAACAGAGAAAGTTGAAATTGTTACTAACGTAGCCCTCTTGTTGCTGGCATATGTATGAGATGATTTCATTAGAAATACAGTGACGGGCTTCTTCTTTCAGAACTTGTTTCAAGCAGCAATGATATATGTTATACTGTGACTAGTGGCTTACACGTATTGATAATTCGATTTTCAAGGAAAGGGAGACAACCTGAGAAGGAAAAGGGATCCTCCGATTGGTGTTGAGAGTTTTCAGGAAATGTAAGTAAACGGCAGGTCAACCACTGCCGCAGAAAGGAGAAGGGCATATGAGGTACAGAGAACTGGGAAAGACCGGCCTGAGGGTCAGCGAGATCGGCCTGGGCGGGGAGTGGCTGGAGCGCCACAACACGGAGGAGGTAAGGGAGGTCATTGAGACCTGTGAAAAGGAAGGGATCAACATTCTGGATTGCTGGATGTCAGAACCCAATGTCCGCTCGAATATCGGACTGGCCGTCAAAGGACGGCGGGAGAAATGGATCATTCAGGGCCACATCGGTTCCACTTGGGAGAACGGGCAGTATGTGAGGACGAGGGATCTGACGAAAGTAAAGCCTGCTTTTGAGGATCTGCTGACGAGGCTGCAGACGGATTACATAGATCTGGGGATGATCCACTTTATCGATACGGCGGAGGAATTCGACAGGGTTATCGGCGGGGAATTCATGGAGTATGTGCGGCAGTTGAAAAGAGACGGCGTGATCCGGCATATCGGTATGAGCACCCACAATCCGGAGACGGCGAAGCTGGCGGCCTGTCAGGGCGAGATCGAGATGCTCTTATTCAGCGTTAATCCGGCTTTTGATATGCTGCCGCCGATCACGAACATAGACGATTATTTTGCGGACAGTTTTGACGAACAGCTGGGCGGTATCGCGCCGGAGCGTGAGGAATTGTATAAGCTGTGTGAACAGAAAGGTGTTGGAATCACTGTGATGAAGGGGTATGCCGGCGGCCGTCTGTTTGATGCGCACAGATCGCCTTTCGGAGTTGCCCTGACGCCGGTGCAGTGTCTGCACTATTCCCTGACAAGACCGGCAGTTTCGTCGGTAATGGTGGGCTATGATACGCCGCAGCATGTGTATGAGGCGACAGCTTACGAGACGGCGTCGGAGGCGGAGAAGGACTACGCCAGCGTTCTGGCATCGGCCCCGCGCCACGCCTTTTCCACGGGACAGTGTACATACTGTGGGCATTGTGCGCCGTGTCCGGCAAAGATCGACATTGCCATGGTCAATAAACTGTATGATCTGGCCGCGATGCAGGAGGAGGTGCCGGGAACGGTTCGGGCACATTATGCGCAGCTTGAGGCGAACGCGTCGGATTGTATCGGCTGTAAGACCTGTGAAGGCAGATGCCCGTTCCATGTGCCGATCGCGGAGCGGATGCAGAAGGCGCAGTCCAGATTTTTTATGTCATAAAATTATCTTGTAAAAAGACAGGCGGGATAATATAATAAATTGCGTAGATTAAGACGCAACAGAATATACATAACAGTTCAGATGGCAATATCGTGACATTACCATCTGAACTGTTTCGAGTATACGGGATCTGTACGGGAGACAAATGGAAAATTATATCGACATTCATACGCACATTCTGCCGGGAGTGGATGACGGGGCACAAAGTCCGGAGATGAGTCTGGAAATGCTGCGTATGGCAGCAGGGGACGGCATTGGCCAGATCATCCTTACACCGCACAGCAAGCCCTGGCACAGACACAGAAGCTGTGCGGAGGTGGCTTCCGGAGTCGCCCGGCTGCGGGAATTACTGCAGGAAGAGCGGCTGGATATTCAATTATATACGGGAAATGAATTGTTTTACCGCAGCGGCCTGCTTGAAGAGCTGGAGGCCGGGCAGGCCGCTGCGCTGGCGGATTCCCATTATGTGCTTGTTGAATTTGATCCCGCGGCGGATTATGATTATATCAGGAACGGTGTTTACACATTGCTGACAGGCGGATACTATCCGATCCTGGCCCATGTGGAACGCTACAAAAATGTATGTACGAAGAAAACCGGGGTGGCAGAGCTGATCGAGATGGGGTGTTTTATGCAGGTGAATGCCGGAAGCGTCACCGGCAGACACGGATTGGGTGCGGCGCGGCTGACCAGAAAGCTGCTGGGGCAGGGGCTGGTTCATTTTATCGCGACGGATGCACATGATCTGAGAAGAAGGCGTCCCTGCCTTTCAGCGTGTGCGAAGTATCTGGAAAAGAAATTCGGGGCGGACGACAGCAGACGGCTGTTGCATGATAATCCCGGATGCGTGCTCAGGGATGAATATATCAGATAAATACAAGCGGATGAATAAATAAGGGATCGGAAAGAAGACTGCAATGGAAAATCATAGAGAAAATGATGTGATCGAAGTTGATCTGCTGGAAATCATCAATGCCCTGCTGGGCAGATTCTGGCTTATTTTGGGAGGCGGGCTGCTGGCGGCAGCGGTTGGCTTTGCGGTAAGCAAGTTTGTCCTGACACCCACTTATGAATCTACGACCAAGATTTATATTTTGAACAAATCAGAGAGCACGACGGTGACTTACAGCGACGTGCAGATGGGAACACAGCTCACGAAGGATTACGCAGAACTGATAAACAGCCGATATGTATTAGAGGAAGTGATCGAGAAGCTCTCGCTGGCTGAGACGGAATATCAGGATCTGCTCGACAAAGTGAGCGTACATACGCCTACCGACACGCGAATCGTGTCGATCACGGTGACAGACACCAGCCCGCGTCAGGCAATGGATATCGCGAACTGTATCAGAGAAGTGGCGGGGGAACATATCCAGAATGTGATGGATATCGACGCGGTCAACGTGGTGGAGGAAGCCAATATGCCGACGGACAAGGCCGGTCCCAGTGTTCCCAAGTGGACGCTGTTTGGCGGAATTCTGGGCGTGCTTCTGGTCTGCGTGGCCATTCTGGTACATTATCTTCTGGACGATACGATCAAGACCTCAGAAGATGTGGAAAAGTATCTGGGCCTCAGCACACTGGCGCTGATCCCGGTAGCCGTGGATGAAAATAATGCGAAGCAGAAAACGAAAAGGAAATAGATATGCAGGAAGTTACGTTGCATTTGGAACAGAACACGGATTTTCATATTAAAGAAGCCTTTAAGACGCTGCGCAGCAATGTGGAATTCTGCGGCAGTGATGTGAAGGTGGTCGCCGTGACCAGCTGTACGCCCCATGAAGGTAAGACCAGTGTAGCCATGGAGATGGCCAAAGCCTTTGCCGAGGCGGGCAACAAGACACTGCTGATCGATGCGGATATGAGAAAATCGGTGCTGGTAGGCCGCTATAAGACCGGCGCGGTAAAATATGGCCTCAGTCACTGCCTGGTAGGAAAATACAGGTATTCGGACGCCATGTGCCAGACCAACATTTCACGCCTTTATATGTTCTTTTCCGGTCCGGTGCCGCCCAATCCCAGCGAGCTGCTGGGCAGCGACCGGTTTGTGGATATGCTGAATGTGATGCGGACGGCTTTTGACTATATCATCATAGACACGCCGCCGCTGGGCAGTGTGATCGATGCCGCCGTGGTGGCCAAGCGCTGCGACGGTACGGTGCTGGTGGTGGAGAGCAACGCGGTCAACTACCGCTTTGTGCAGAAGGTAAAAGAACAGCTGGATAAATCGGGAAGCCGTATTCTCGGGGTAGTGCTGAACAAGGTAGACCTGAATAAGAAAGGCTATTACGGGCATTACGGCAAATATTACGGGAAGTATTACGGCAGGTACGGCAATGATGCGGATGCAAGACCGGCTTCTCCTTCATCCCATAAGCCGGAGACGGCCGAGAGAGCGGAGCGGGTGACCCGTCCGGAAATGACTGACAGACCGGACAGGATACGGCACTTAGGGGAAACAGAAAAAAAAACGGTAAACGAAAGGCTGTAACTGCGGCAGCCATCCTTATTTTACTGGTCGGACTGCTTTTTGGCGGATTTGGCATCGTCAGGGCGATAGGCAGAAACCATCTGTACCAGAAAGCCTCCGCGCAGCAGCCGGTTTTGCAGGCGGCGCTGGGGGAGGAAGCACTGACCGTGGAGGAAGGTGAGAAATGGCAGGATGGATGGGTGAAGTATCAGGATACCGTCTATGCATATAAGGAAGAGATCCTGACTTTTCTGATCATGGGTATCGACAAATTAAGCGATGCCGGGGAAGTGACGGAGGGGACAGACGGCGGCCAGGCGGATGCCCTGTTTCTGGCGGTTTTAGATCCGCAGGAGAAGCGGATGAAAGTGATCGGGATCAACAGGAACACGATGACGGACATTGATATCTACGATGAGAACGGAGAGTATGTCTCTACAGTCAAGTCGCAGCTTGCCATACAGCACGGATTTGGCAACGGCATGGAGGAAAGCTGCGAGTACCAGAAGAAGGCGGTGGAGAATCTGTTCTACCAGCTGCCCATTCACGGTTACGCAGCAGTCAATATGAGCGCGATCGCGACAATCAATGATGCGGTGGGCGGTGTCGAGGTGACCGTTCCGGCGGATCTTGACGGATTCGGCGAGATGTTTATAGAAGGGGAGCAGGTACACCTGTTGGGGGAAAATGCTTTCTGGTTTGTAAAATACAGAGACACGGACGTATTCGGCTCGGCCGATCTGCGTCTGGACAGACAAAAACACTATCTGAAGGGTTTTATCGAGGCGGCGAAACAGGCGGTACATAAGGATGCTTCAGTCGTCATAGACTTGTATCAGGCGGTAAAACCGCAGATGGTCACGGATATTTCACTGGATGAGGCAGCCTACCTGGCCCCCATACTGGCAGACTATTCATTCGGCGCAGAAGATTTCCATATGCTGCCGGGCGAAACCGTTATGGGCGAGAAGTTTGAAGAATTTTATGCCGACGAGGATGCCATGTTTGAGATGATATTGGATATATTTTATGAAAAAGTGCAATGACAGCAGACAGAGAAAGAATCCCATAGGAAGATGGGCGGCGTTCCTTGTGGCAATAGCAGTGCTGACAGGCTGCGGGGTGGAGAAGAGTGACGGCGCAGCACAGACAGAGGAAACAGACCTGACGGCCGAACCGGCAGCGGAAGTACAGTCCGGTGGCTTTGCCGGGGAGAGCGCCAGGGATGCACAGATTGACTTTGCGGCCCTGCAGGCCGAGAATCCGGATATCTTCGCCTGGCTTTATATTCCGGACACGGCAATCGACTGCCCGGTGCTGCAGAGCGGGCAGGCCGATGACTTCTACGAAAGCCATGACGCCTATGGAGAGGCGGACGAAGACGGGGCAGTTTATATTGAACTGGCCAACCTGACAAACATGTGCGATTTCAACACGGTGCTGCATGGCAGGACCGGGGCGGAGGAAAAAGGACCATTTGCAGATCTGTACAGATTTGCGGATGCGGACTTTTTCCGGGAACACGAAAAAGCCTATCTGTATCTGGACGGCAATGTCCTTACCTATGAGATCTTTGCCGCTTACGAGAGAGACAACACAAGCCTGCTGCGCAGCTATGATTTTACATATGTAGAGGGCTGTGAGCAGTTTCTGAAAGATTTGTATGCGACCCGTGAGATGACCATGAACCTGCGGGAAGGGTGGGAAGGTGTCACGCCTTATCATTTTCTGATCACACTGACGACGCAGAAGGAAGAAAATGCCGACAGGCAGTTTGTCGTCGTCGCGATCATGACAGAGGATGCCGCGGGCACCATCGACAGAATTGTTGCTGAATAGAATTTTCTATTTAAGATACCCGGAAATCCGGGAAAAAGGAGGAATTTAATGATGAAAAAAATGTTGGCACTGACACTGGCGGGTGTGATGGCAATATCCATGCCGGTTCTGGCTGCGACAAGTCCCACGGCGGATTCCTACAGTACGGCGGATTCGTCACCGGCGCCTGCCGTATCGGCTGTGACCGCATCTTCCGTTCCGCAGAGCGTGGCAAAAGCCGCAGCGGACGAAAACAAGACCGTCGGCGAATACATGAACAATGCTGTTACGGAAGTTCCGGGACTGGATGAAGTGCTTCCGCTCGGACAGGGAGGCCACGTGATCATCAACGGCGTGCCCAGCAACCAGACCTTTTCCGTGCTGAAACCGGCCCGCAATGAGGTAGATTCCGCTAAGAAACATGCCTCTTCTCTGAGCGGAAAAGTATTGAACGTGGCACAGATCAAAGCGTCCATCAACAGCTTTAAAACGGCACAGGTGAACTTTTATTTAAAAGGCATCAAGAACGGACAGAATGTCAAAGTGTATCAGCTGGTTGACGGCGTATGGGTGGAACTGAACATCACGGAAGTCAGAGACGACCATGTGGTGGTGGATATGACATCTCTCGGAACACTGGCATTTATCGAAGTGCCGGAGCCTGCAGCGCCTGTAGAAGGATGACGGGACAGCAGTTTTTGGCAGACAGGAACAGGATCTGGAGTGACAAAATGAGCGAAAACGTTATGCTGGATGTGAATGCTATCAAAAAATCAGTATCGAAGATTGAAAAATTGAATTCTGACAGATATCATATGCAGGCAGTATATCAGAAGAAAAGTCCTGCTTACCTGAGGAGCAAACGGGGCATGGATATTCTATTATCCACGGCGGCGCTGGTCTGCCTTGCCCCGGTGTTTTTGATCACTGCGCTGGCGATTAAGCTGGAGGACGGCGGGCCTGTTTTGTTCAGCCAGAACAGAGCCGGAAAAGCCATGAAGCCCTTCAAGATCTATAAATTCCGCAGCATGTGTGTCGATGCGGACGCCAGAATGCAGGAAATGATGAAAGACAACGAACAGACAGGCCATGCCTTCAAGATCAAAGACGATCCGCGCATTACCAGAGTGGGCAGATTTATCCGGAAGTTTTCCATTGACGAACTGCCCCAGCTGATCAATATCATCAAAGGGGATATGAGCATCGTCGGCCCGAGACCGATCCTGACCTTTCAGATGGAGGAATGCAGCAGCTACGAACAGCAGCGGCTTGTGGTGCAGCCGGGCCTGACCTGCTACTGGCAGATCGGCGGCAGGGCGAACATCGAGTGGAAAGACTGGATCGAGATGGATCTGGACTACATAGAAGATATG
>VSOD01000559.1 GCA_009774655.1 Lachnospiraceae bacterium | reverse complement strand
TGCTTGTTCTGCTATCCTTTTTGTTCTATTTCTTGGCGATAAAAATCAATTTTATCGTCCAGTTTTGACATGTGTTCCTGCAATACCTTTATCTGTTCATTAAGAGATTCACGATGCAAGGTCAGCATCTCCATTCTTTCATTAAGGGTAAGGTCGCCTTTCGCTCGCAGTTCGGCATACCGCTGTATTTCTTTAATCGGCATCCCCGTGTCTTTCAGACGCTTGATAAATTCAATCCATGCGAGGTCTTTATCCGAATAACAGCGGCGGTTACTGGAATTGCGTTTTGGCGTAATCAGATTTTCATGCTCGTAATAACGCAGGGTATGTATCCCTAAATTTGTCATCCTTGAAAATTCGCCTATGGAATATTCCAAAAAATCACCTCTTATCTCTTGACATAGAGTTTACTCTACATTGTATGCTCGTATTATATCAGTAAAGAGGAGGTTTTGTAAATGGTTCAAAACACAGAAAAGTACACGGTAATCACGGGGGCAAGTTCGGGGATAGGGTATGAAACAGCAAAAGCCTTTGCGGAGCGGGGGAGCAGCCTAATCCTTGTTGCCCGCCGAAAAGACAGACTGGAAACTTTAAGGCAGGAAATTTTAGCTTTGCATCCGATGCTTGATATTGTGGTTAAGGCTGCGGATTTATCTGTTCCCCAAAATGTTTTCCAGTTATACGAAAGCATAAAATCATATCCGCTGAGGACATGGGTGAACAATGCGGGATTTGGAAATTATGGCAGCGTCGGGAATCAGGATTTGGAGAAAATCAGTCGGATGCTGCACTTGAATGTGGAAGCCCTCACTGTTTTTTCTTCCCTGTTCGTCCGTGACTTTAAAGATACGGAGGGGACACAGCTTATCAATATTTCTTCCTGCGGCGGCTATACGATTGTGCCTAATGCGGTAACATATTGTGCTGCAAAGTTTTATGTCAGTGCTTTTACAGAGGGCTTGGCGTGGGAGTTAAAAGCTGCCCATGCAAAAATGCAGGCAAAGGTATTAGCCCCTGCCGCAACAAAAACGGAATTTGGGAAAATTGCGAATGACGTCAGTGAATATGATTATGACAGATTATTTGGCGTTTACCATACAAGCACACAGATGGCGGCATTTCTGCTTGAATTGTACGACAGCGATAAAACGGTGGGCTTTGTGGACAGGGAAACCTTTTCATTTCATTTGTATGAGCCGCAATTTCAATATGCAGGCAGTTTATGCCATAACCAGAAAATGCAGTAGATTGAAATAGCCTTTGGTGTGGTAAAAAGGAAAAACAGAGGGGCTTATTCCTCTGTTTGCTCTTTTGCTTTACATATTCCGTGCGCCGCCCCTGCTATGATGGTCAGTTCCGCATCATCAAAAGTATTGAGAAGCACATCCAACCGCTGGCGCAAGGTTGTTTTTTCTATCTGGGTGTCTGGGTGTATGTACTGGTCTACGGATATATGGAACATCGTTACAAGTTGAATGAACAGTGGAAAACTTGGATTTTGCCCCTCTTTTTCTATTGACTGCAAGTGTCTTGCCGAAATACCAAGTTCCTCGGCTAATTCCTCTCTTGTAATCCGTTGTTTCTCACGGGCATCTTGAATTGCCTGCCCCAATTCCAGAAAGTCAGAGCTGTTTGCATGATTGCTCAATTTTCTCACCACCAGTACAATTAGATTTTACTATATATTGTACAGAAATGAGAGTTCTTCTTAAACGATGTACAATCTCCATGAATAAGAGATGTGATTTCTGATTTGTAGAGATTGGTTCTTACTTTTGGGATTTGCAGCAAGTTGGCAGGATATTTACTTCATCTAAATAGACAGTTCCCCAATCACACATAGCGTCTAAGATTGGGGCGAGCGTATTGCCGAAGTCTGTTAAAGAATATTCCGTTTTGGGAGGAACGACAGGATAGACTTTTCTGTTTATCAGTCCGTCGTTTTCAAGTTCTCTTAGCTGCTGCGCCAACATTTTGTCAGTTGCTTTGGGTACTAATTTATGCAGTTCACTATACCGCAGGGTTTTACCCATGAGATGCCACAGAATGACCGATTTATATTTCCCGCCAATTAAGTCAATCGTTGCTTCTACGGGACAGTTATAACTGCTTTTGCAATTTACACTCATAGAAAATCTCCTAACTTACTTTTTGGATAGTATATACCTAAAAAGTACATTCTTGCCTTTGAATTTGTTTGCGATATAATTATAGTATAGCGAAACCTAAAATACAAGTTTAACAGGAGGAATACTTATGGAATTTTTAGAAATTGCGAAATCACGTTATTCTGTCCGTGATTACAAAAGCAGAAAGGTAGAGTCAGAAAAGCTGGAAAAAATTTTATTAGCTGCCCATGTCGCACCTACGGCTGCAAATTTACAGCCTGTCCGTCTTATCGTTGTGCAGGAGGACGAGGGATTGAACAAAGTAGGAAAAGCGGCAAACCTTTATGGAGCGCCTTTGGCAATTATTGTTTGCGCCGAACATACGAAAGCATGGACACGCCCGTTTGATAACAAAAAGACAGTTGATGTAGATGCGTCAATCCTTACAGACCACATGATGATGGAAGCGACTGAGTTGGGGTTAGGTTCTGTATGGATATGCTATTTTAAGCCCGATGTTATCAAACAGGAATTTAGGCTTCCAGACACCCTTGAGCCAAT
>VSOD01000558.1 GCA_009774655.1 Lachnospiraceae bacterium | reverse complement strand
ATGGAGAGCCAGGTATGATGAATCGGGAGGAAACAGAAAGGGCAGGAAGGCCGGAAGAGGATCCGCGTCTATGGCAGATGGCGGGGATCGACACAGCCGCAGGACTGGAATATGCGGGGGAGGACGGCGCGTTGTACAGGGAGATTCTGGCGGAATATATCTCCTGTATCGGGGAACAGGCGCAGGCGGTTGAAGACGCTCTGGCGGCGGAGGATATCGAGAATTTTACGATCATGGTGCATTCCCTCAAAAGCACATCCAGGACGATCGGGGCGCAGGCGCTTTCCGACCGGGCAAGAGAATTGGAAGAGCACGCTAAGCGGCGGAATTGGGAGCAGATTCTGGCCAAAACGCCGGAAGTGCTGGCGGATTACAGAGGACTGTATGCGGTCATTGCACCTTATTGTCCTCCGGAGGAGCCGGAATGGGAGAAGAGGCCGGCGGATCGTGAGGCTGTGGCTGAGCTGTTGGCCGGGCTGTGGGACAACCTGGAGGCATATGATTCCGCAGGTGCGGAGAAAGCGGTGGAGACGCTTTTGTGTTATGATCTGGAGGAAGCTTTTCTGGCGTATCTGGAGGAGCTTACTGCGGCACTGGGCAGATTTGACTATGAAGGCTGCAGGAAGATCGTCAGGCGTTGGCGCGAGGTTTGGTAGACGACCAAAGAGCAGGGAAGTTTTGGAAGAGTTCATGGCAGGGCCTGTGCGGGTATGGATATGAACAGAGGACAGAGGATTTATGGAAAAGGCATATAAACTGGAGTTTGCCGGGGAGCGGACGGGAAGCCTCTATGTGAACTGCTGCGGGCTTTCGCAGACGGAAGGGCTGCACAGCTTCGGACCGGCGCTGAAACCGCATTATCTGGTACATTATATATTGAGCGGGAAAGGAAGATTTTCCATCGGGGGCAAGGAGTATCCGCTGGAGGCGGGCTACGGCTTTTTGATCACCCCGGATGAGCTGGCATTTTATCAGGCAGACGAGAGCGATCCCTGGACTTATGTGTGGGTGGGGTTCAGCGGCACTCAGGCGGCGGAATATGTGAGCAACATCGGGTTGTCTGTGCGGCAGCCCGTTTTTTGGTCGGAGGCTTCGGAACAGCTGTACGGTATCGTGAAGGATATGATGGAGCATAATACCTTCGGACTTTCCAACGATCTGCGGCGCAACGGCCAGCTGGGCATCTTTTTGTCTGTGATAGCGGAGGGCACTACGGTGGAGGAGAAGAACGAAGCCGACAGAGCCAACACTTACGTGCGCAAGGCGGTTTCTTTTATCCAGAGCAACTACTGTAATTCGATCAAGGTGACGGACGTGGCGAAGTATGTCTGTATCAATAGAAGTTATCTTTATACGCTTTTTCAAAATTCCATCGGTATGTCGCCTCAGCAGTTTCTGACGGCGTTCCGTATCACGAAGGCCACGGAGCTTTTGCAGCTGACTTCACTGCCCATCGAGAGCATCGCGCTCTCCTGCGGCTATCATGATCCGCTGGTGTTCACCAAGGCTTTTAAGCAGATGAAGAAAATGTCTCCGACGGCATACCGCAGGGAGATGCAGAAGGGTGAGACGAGGCGGAACAAGGAGTATTTAAAACAGGTGGAGGATTTTATCAACCAGATCAACAGCTTGAAATAACATTTTGACAGGTTTGTGTAACAATGGGGTATTTAAGTCAGGCCGGCTTTTATATATGATAACAGTAAGAAAGAGCGAGACGGCTCTTGGGAACTGCCGCAGATCATCCGGGGACAGTTTCTTAACATATTGGCAGAAGCAAACGGCAGGAAAGAGAAGGAGGACATCTTAAATGAAGGAAGCGGTATTAGAGAAGTTCAGAGAACTTTTTGGGGATGCAGAGGGTGTGAATGTGTATTTTGCGCCGGGGCGTGTGAATTTGATCGGCGAACATACGGATTACAACGGCGGACATGTTTTCCCTGCGCATTGACGATCGGTACTTATGTGGCTGCCCGGAAGAGAGCGGACAGGAAACTCACTTTTTACTCCATGAATTTTGACAGGCTCGGTATCCTCGAGGGCAGTCTGGACGACCTGACGCCTTTGAAGGACGCGGACTGGACCAGCTATCCGAAGGGAGTCATGTGGGCATTTGCCGGCAGGGGAATGGAGATGGACTGTGGTCTGGATATCGTGTTGTACGGCAATATTCCCAACGGTTCCGGTTTATCCTCCTCCGCATCTCTGGAAGTAGTGACCGGTTATATGCTGAAGGATCTGTACGGGTTTGATGTGACGAATGTGGATCTGGCGAAGATCGGACAGTACTCGGAGAACAATTATAATGGTATGAACTGTGGCATTATGGATCAGTTCGCGTCCGCCATGGGGAAGAAGGATAATGCCATTTTCCTGGATACGGCGGATCTGTCCTATGAGTATGCGCCGCTTGTGCTGGACGGCGCGAAGATTGTTGTGACCAACAGCAACGTGAAGCATTCTCTGGTGAATTCGGCTTACAACGAGAGACGCAGCGAGTGTGAGAAGGCTCTGGAAGAGCTGCAGACGGTGGTTGAGATCAAAGGGCTTGGCGATCTGAACGAGGAAGCATTTGAGGCTCACAAGGGAGCGATCCAGAGTGAAGTGCGGGTCAGAAGAGCGAAACACGCGGTTTATGAGAACCAGAGGACGATCCGTGCGGTGGAAGCGCTTAAGA
>VSOD01000557.1 GCA_009774655.1 Lachnospiraceae bacterium | reverse complement strand
AATAAACGGGGGAACCGGCATCATCCAGTCCCCCTCCCGCATCGGGGCTTAAGTTTAAGAGCCACTCGAAGCGGTCTCCGTAACCCCTCACCCCTGACACATATTTATCCATTTCCTCTTCCGAAAACTCGCCATCCTCCGGCATGGTGAACTGCCCCATGAGCTTCTGCAGGTTCTCCAGCTTGCCGCTCACGTCTGCCTCCGTGGCGGGCTCCACGTCTCCGTACTGCGCCATCCGCTGCTCCAGTTGCCTGACGCCTTCTTCCTGTTCTCTGATACGCCTTGCCAGATCCATGCCGGACACCGAACCCATTTCAATATCAAGAAAATAAATGTCAAAGTTTCCTTTCGCACTTATCATTTCTTCCCCTGACTGGTACCTCACTATATCCACATCGGATACCTGCTTTTGTATCAGCTGGATAAGTTCTTCCCTGATTGCCTGGTCATCATCGCAAACTGCAATCCTCATAAATCTTTTCTTCCTTTCAAAACCTAAGAGATATACATACCCACTATCATTTATTATATCGGCATCAGTGCGTTGCCCGCTAATTGTAGGGTGCCAATTGCTTCATTTTGGGTGTAAAATTCCGCCCACTCGCATATTACCTCTAATCTCCCCGCTTTCCAAGTAATTTCCCTTATCAGGCCGTCCGGCCTGCCTGCGGAAATGGCAGACCGCCGCATATGGTGGATGAAGTCCATAGTACGGCGGTTAGCTTTTATTTGTCACTTATTCTTTTTTTGTCGTGAATCTCCCAGTCCATAATGCCTCCTGCGACTATTTCTTTTTGTTGTTTTTCCATGCCTTATATATTGCATTGGCAATGGGAAGCAGAACACAAATGGCAACGAACCAGCCCGGAAAATGCGGCATAATCTTAATCCTCCTTGTCTTATATTAATTTGAATACGGCTGCCAAAATACAAATAGCGGCAATTAAAACCGATACGGCAATCCGTAACATGGAAAAGCTATACAGTTTTTCGGGATTGGATTTGTCATAGCGTACTTTGACAGTCGATCCAACCTGTGAAGCCATAGGCACTTGTATGCGGTTTTGTGATTGGCAGGATTTTCCGTCTGCCGTATATGAAACTATCGCCCATTTTGAATTACGGGCTTTTGCCGTTTCGGGATTCGGCATTTTAATTGAAATAATTGTCCCTGTTGTCTGCGCCGTCTTGTTTCTCTTCATGATAAATTGAATACAGTTTATAAGCGCAAAACACAATGCTGCCGCAGCAATGATATAAAGAAAAATCGTATCGTTGTCCATATTCTGCGTTCCTCTCTTTTATGCCAAATCTACACTGCTGTAAAATCTCATTGATAGGAAAATTGAAACAACCAATATTCCCAGGCTCAACAGGATAATCCCCCCATAAGCAAGGACAGGAGAAAGCAGGGAAAGAAAATCCAAATTTACGTTTTCCATTTTCATAAGATACGGAAGAATAAAGGGAGATGCCATTATGACAACCACAAAAGCAAATTTTGTTTTCTCGTACCCTAACTTGTACTGCACTGGCAGATACACACCGATGAAAACAGAAATTATAAAAAGCATGAGTACGAACAGTTTTATGTCACATGGGCCTAATCCGGGAATAACTAAAGTTTCAATCACATATAAAAGGCAGCAGACTACATAAGTTGCCATACAGAAAATATACTTGGACAAAACAATCATCCTGCGCGAATATGGCGCAGCGCATAACAGTGTTGCGGCTTTAGGGAATTGATATTCTTTCAAAGATACATATTGCAGCAGCATAAACACGCAAAAAATGACAGACAGCATAAATCCCAAAACCCCGGTGTACTGTGGTGCGCGCCAGAGCATAAAAGGCGGGATAAGGACAGCGGCGGCCAGCATGATCAATACATACTTCTTTACAATGAGAACGTCTTTTTTTATCAAATGGAACAACATCATTTCTTATACCCTCCTATATTGGCAATCATTATGTCCTCTATCGTAGGGCGTTCAGCAATAGCGTCCGGGAAAAAGGACTGAACCTCTGCCATTTGTTTTGTAACCCCCGTAAACCCAAATGCAGTTTCTGATATGCTCAAAAAGAGCTTTCGCACATCACCAGTCAATGCTTTCGCATCACCTTTGACAATCCGGTAAGTGTCAAGTAAAAAGTCTTTTTCTTCCTGGAATACAATGCGCCCATTGTTGATCATAATGAGCATATCAGCAATTTTATCAAGGTCAGAAGTAATATGCGTTGAAAAGAAAACCCCTTTGCCGCCATTTTCCATGTAATCGGTCAAAACTTTCAATAGCTGGCTTCTTATTAAAGGGTCAAGCCCACTGGTTGGTTCGTCCATAATCAGAAGCTCCGCATTATGGGAAAGGGCTAAGGCAAGTGCATATTTCATTTTCATGCCTTTTGAAAGCGTATTGATTTTTTGCGTTGGGTCAAGGGAAAACATATCCATGTACCGTTTGAAATCCTGTTCAGACCATTCTGTATATGCTGATGAAATTATGCTTTTCATTTCAGCTAAGGAGAGTTCGTCATAAAAGCAGCCATCATCTAAAACAATGCCGATACGGTCTTTGATCTTCTTCTCGTTCTTTTCCATTGGTGTTAGTCAATAACTGTGTTGGTGATATTTCATAGTCCAATTTATAGGACATTATAAGCGGTATCATATGGT
>VSOD01000556.1 GCA_009774655.1 Lachnospiraceae bacterium | reverse complement strand
TATGCAAAGCCATAAAACCCGGTTGAGATTTTAATATATTATTATATTAATTTTTATAAAAACTAGAAAACAAGAGGTGATAACATGGTTAAGAAGGAAATGATTGCCATGCTCTTAGCAGGCGGTCAGGGAAGCAGATTGGGTGTGTTTACGTCGAAGGTTGCAAAACCTGCTGTAGCGTTCGGCGGCAAATACCGGATCATCGACTTTCCGCTCAGTAACTGTATCAATTCGGGTGTTGACACCGTGGGTGTGCTGACGCAGTATCAGCCGCTTCGTCTCAATACCCATATCGGGATCGGTATTCCCTGGGATCTTGACAGGAATATCGGCGGTGTGACGGTGCTTCCGCCTTATGAGAAGAGTGTCAACAGCGAATGGTATACAGGGACGGCGAATGCGATCTACCAGAACCTGGACTACATGGAGAGTTACAATCCGGAATATGTGCTGATCCTGTCGGGTGATCATATCTATAAGATGGACTATGAAGTGATGCTTGATTTCCATAAGCAGAACGGCGCGGAGGTGACGATCGCGGTCATGCCGGTGCCGATGGAAGAGGCGAAGCGCTTCGGGATCATGATCACGGATAATGACCGCAGGATCACGGATTTTGAAGAGAAGCCGGAGAACCCTCGCAGCAACCTCGCTTCCATGGGAATCTATATTTTCAACTGGAAGACATTGAAGGAAGCGCTGCTGACGAACGCTTCACAGCCGGGCCTGGATTTCGGCAAGCATATCATTCCCTACTGCCATGAGAAGGGGGCGCCTCTTTACGCTTATGAGTTTAACGGATACTGGAAGGATGTCGGCACCTTAAGCTCCTACTGGGAAGCGAATATGGAACTGATCGATATCGTTCCGGAGTTCAACCTTTACGAGGAGTACTGGAAGATCTATACGAAGAGCGAGATATTGCCGCCGCAGTACCTGGGTTCCGACAGTATTGTGGAGCGTAGTATTATCGGGGAAGGTTCCGAGATATACGGCCAGGTATACAATTCCGTGATCGGCTGCGGCGTCACGGTGGGTGAGGGAACAGTCATCAGAGATTCCATCATCATGAATGAGACGCGGATCGGCAGTCACTGTGAATTACACAAGGCAATTGTCGCCGAGAATACAGTGATCGAAGATGATGTCAGGCTGGGTATCGGGGAGGAAGCAGAGAACGAGACGGATCCTCATATCTACAACAGCGGCATCGTGGCGGTCGGGGAGAAGAGCTTTATCCCGCAGGGCGTCACCGTCGGTAAGAATTCGGTCGTATTTGGCGTGACGAGTGCACAGGACTATGCGGAAGGCAGTCTTCCGAGTGGTAAAACTTTGATTAAGGCAGGTGATAAACAGTGAGAGCAATCGGAATAATCTTGGCAGGCGGCAACAATCACAGGATCAAGGAGCTGACCCAGAAGCGGGCGGTCTGTGCCATGCCCATCGCAGGAAGCTACCGGGGAATCGACTTTGCGCTGAGCAATATGACCAATTCCCACATCAATAAGGTTGCCGTGTTTACACAGTACAATGCGGGGAGCCTGAACGAACACTTAAGTTCCTCCAAGTGGTGGGATTTCGGTCGTAAGCAGGGTGGGCTGCGTGTTTTCACTCCGGCATTGACAGCAGAGAGTAATGCATGGTATCGTGGTACAGCAGATGCCATTGCACAGAACCTTTCTTTCCTGAAAAACAGCCATGAACCATACGTGGTAATATCTTCCGGTGACTGCGTTTACAAAATGGACTATAATAAGCTTCTGGAGTACCATATTGAGAAGAAGGCGGATATCACTGTTGTATGTAAGGATATGCCTGCGGACGTCAATGTGGACAGGTACGGATCGGTCAAGATGAACGAGGAGTGCCGCATAGAGGAATTCGAGGAGAAGCCGGTGGTGGCCAGGTCCAACACGATCTCCTGCGGTATCTATGTAGTCAGAAGACGGCAGCTGATCGAGATGATCGAAAGATGTGCAGAAGAAGACAGATACGATTTCGTGAAAGATATTCTGATCCGTTATAAGAATATGAAAAGTATCTACGGTTATAAGATCAAAGAATACTGGAGTAATATCGCTTCCGTGGATGATTACTTTAAGACGAACATGGATTTCCTTCATCCGGAGATCCGGAATTATTTCTTCAAGCAGTATCCGGATATTTATTCCAGGGTTGATGATCTGCCGCCTGCCAAGTATAATGTAGGAGCAAGCATCAAAAACAGCTTGATCTCCAGCGGATGTATTGTGAACGGTAAGGTAGAAGATTCTGTGATCTTTAAGAAAACTTACATCGGCAATAACTGCTATATCAAGAATTCCATCATTCTGAATGATGTCTATATTGGAGATAATACACACATTGAGAATTGTATCGTGGAGAGCAGGGGGACGATACGGGCCAATTCTTACCATAAAGGGGAAAATGGTATAGAAATTGTGGTAGAACATAATGACAGATTCGTAATTTAATGGTATGATGGAAAGGCGGTTGCGATTGAAAGATGTATTATATTGTGTAAGAGGCATGTGCGTAACTAATTAAATGTTTTATTACAAGCTACGTGGCTTGATGAGTATGACTTGTGTGGAAAAGCTTGTGAAAACCGGCAGGTTACTGTCCGGTATCATATGATAAGGAGGCTGAGCTTCATGAGAATTACTGATGTCCGCGTG
>VSOD01000555.1 GCA_009774655.1 Lachnospiraceae bacterium | reverse complement strand
CGTTAGACAAAAATAAGACCCCGCATCCTGCGATGCAAGGTCTTATTTTTCTATGTCGTAGAATAAATATCTTTGCCTTTGTATAGAATAAATTCCAATGCCCTACGACAATTTGTAATCTACTTTCCTACATTGTTTATCGCCGCCTGTGCTGCTGTGACGTATCAGAGGAAAGTTCTGTTTGGGTTACTTTATAATTGTTGCTCCTGCCTTCGACATCGAGTTTATAATCATCCGGGAAGAAATTCAATTTCCAGATGAAGCAATCTCGGCAAACCACTATCTCCTTTACGAAAGCATCTATTATTTCCTCTGGAATATGTTTGGTTGGAAAGTTAAAGTCTTGCTCTAACCCGTATTTTAACACTTCCAGCTTGTCCTTGTAAATATCATCTGTGATTTCTTCCTCCTTTTCAAGCAAAACCAACTGCTCCCTTAGTTTCTCCTGCTCTTTTTGTAGCTGCGCCCGCTTTTCATCATAACGATCCTTCTCAATCTCGCCAGCCATACGCATATTTAAGAGGTTATCATATTTCCTATCCCACTTTTCCAATTTCTGCTCAAGCTCATGCTTTTTCTCCAAAGCCTCATTATCCTGCTCATTGTCATAGCATTTATCCAACATTTCATTGGCAATAGTCAAGACACCCTCTCTGTCATTCCAAAACTTCTGAAAAATCACATCTGCCATAGCTTCCAGTTTCCAACGAGCTACCATTTTTGTAACGCACATTCCCTCTGTGCTAAGCCCTTTTTTCTCTCTGGTCTTTGCAGAACCGAAACGTACCTGACTATAACATTGATACGCATATTGCGGTCCGCCTGCGCCATAATGCCAAACCACTCTATTGTAGGTATGACCACATTCACAAATCAGTTTTCTGCACCATACATCTTTGGAAACTTTTTTCCCACGTCTGCCCTTATTATTTATAGATGCTGATTTACCGTCCAGCATTTCCTGAACCTTTTGAAACTGTTCCTTAGTAACAATCGGTGTATGGCTTCCTTCCACCACTATTTTATCAACATCTCCGAAATTATTGATTTTCTTTTGTTCCAAAAAATCAGGTACATACTGTTTCCGATAAACGATTGTTCCACAGTAAAATGGATTACGGAGAATCCTGCTTATATTTCCCGGCTGCCACTTTGTCAACCCGGTTGCTGTAAGATGACCTTCCTTTTCAATAATAAACTGTATCTTTCTGACACCATTACCATCTAAGTATAAGTCAAATATTCTTCTGACTGTAGCTGCTTGAGATTCGTTAATTACAAACTCCTTATCAATCCTGTCATATCCTAATATATTTCCGTTCCCATACGGTACGGCATTTTGAAAGGAAATCATTTGTCCTGCCTTTACTCTGAGTGATGTCTTTTTACTCTCGTTCTGCGCCAATGTTGCCATGATAGTTAAACGAAGTTCTCCATCCTCATCGTTCATTGTCCAAATATTATCTTCCGTAAAATATACTTCAACGCCCTGTTTCTTTAATATTCGTGTCTGTTGCAGAGTGTCCACTGTATTCCTCGCAAATCGTGAAACCTCTCTTGTAATGACCAGATCAAATTTTCCTTCGGAAGCATCTTTCATCATTCGCATAAAATTCTTCCGCTTTTTTACAGATGTTCCAGTTATTCCTTCATCTATGTAACGGTCATAAAGTTCCCAATCAGGGTGTTGGGCTAATAAATTATCATAATACTGAACCTGATTGCCTAAAGCAGATATTTGCGCCTCATGTTCTGTTGATACTCTGGCATATATTGCCACTACTCTTTTCTTATACATTTATTCGCCTTTCGCTTTTTCCTCGTTTTGTTCACACATATATATTAGCATGAATTTTTTGATTCTTCAAGCCCTTTCTTTTCATATTGAGATAATATTTTCTTATATACTTTTTCAGATATTTTTCCTTGATTAAGCAAATGCTTCATTAAAGCCAAAGCCATTGTTGTATTGATTTGTTCCTTTGTTATCTTGCTGCTCATATTTCCTCCCTTCCATTGCATATATCTTATCTGCCCATGACAACCACGAATCTCTTTCCCGGCTCTCATCAGCAGACAAAATTCCTTTCCTACTTTTTCAAAAAACACATACGAGTGACAGCTCATTACACTGCCCACATCGGTATCGCACCGTCATTCTAATTTGACCGGAAAATCCGGAAGTATCATTATCAAAGATATGTTTCCTTGCCCCATGTAACTGCTACACTTTTTGCCAGACATTCATCGCTCCCCGCCTTAACTTCAATATCAGAAAACAATATTCCCTCGTATACACTCCCACATCAAAATGGAAGCAGGCTTCTCTTGGCGTGTCCGCATAGCGGCTCCACATATCCCACACGTCCCGTATGTATTTTGCATATTCAATTTTCAAGGTACACACGCCAACTTACGTTGACGGGCAGGTTTCCCTGCCTGTTTTGGATAAAATCATCTGCTGTACTTGTCAGCCCAAAAAGCACATAAGCACTCACGTCTGCTATGGACGGTTCTGTAAAAGATTATGTGCTTTATAGGAATGACAAGTTTACACTTCCAGTTTATCGGGACCGTATTTCCTGATTATCTGTAACAGAATTTTCTTTTGTACCCCTTCTGCCTGCTCGTACACATCACGCAAAGTTTTCAGTTCATCAGCGGAAAGGGTATTTATGTAT
>VSOD01000554.1 GCA_009774655.1 Lachnospiraceae bacterium | reverse complement strand
TCAAGCATGGTCACGGTCAGCTGCTCGATGCTGCTCCGCAGCTTATAGACACAAGTTGGCAGAATGTTCTCCGCCTCGATCACATACTGGAACGGCAGCTCGTTGACCGTGGAATAAATGGACTTCGCCCCACCCGCACTCAGATAAAGCGTAGTCACCAGAAGCGTTCCCGTGACGGCAATGCCGTTCTCCACAATGGTCTGCTCGTCGATTCTGATTTCCCCGTCGGAGTGGATGAGCTGATACATCGGCATCTCCGGGTTCTGGATCCGCACATGCTCCGCAATCTTGCATTTTCCGTTTCCAGCAAGCAGCAGACTCTTTACCGGCATCTGCGTCGTCAGCGCCTCAATCTCCTTATCCACGCCGTAAACGTCGGAGATCACCTCCAGGTTTTCCTCCTCGTAGAGGTGGATATCCAGATCCAGTACCGGCTCCACGCAGAACACTCTCTCCTCGCCATCGAAATCCTGCCGCACTTCCACATTGCACTGTCCCAGATGATACTGGATATCGGGAATCATATTCTCCCGGCAGCCGTGGCACTCGATAATGCCGCTGAACGGCACGGTGTTCTCATACCACTGTGTTTTGTCGTTATCCCCCTCGCCCTCATACAGGAAAAAGGCGCGCATCTCCCCCTGAATCGAAAGCTTCTCTTCAAGCGCCTTAAACTCCACATGGTCGAAACAGATATGGTGCCATATGGTCTGGAACACATTGGGCAGATTGCCCGTCAGTTCCATCTCCTCTTTCAGCCGGAAAATATCTTTCTTGTGCAGCACAAGTTCCACCACGGGATAAACGCACTTGCGGTACTCCACAGGTTCCTCGTGGTAAAGGTCAACCGCCGTCTCACACTCCACCTGCTCCTCCCGCTCAAGTGTAAAGGAAACCACCGCCTGCACACTGAATTTCCGGGAATTGATCAGCCCCACCGTCAAATCTTCGATACAGCTTTCCGCCAGGATCGTGTCGCCGTTATTTACCCCTTCCATATTGACCTTTTCCTCAAAGGGAATCACCGCCTCCATGCTGGCGCACATCCCCTCCATGTCCGTCAGATACAGTATGGACACCACCAGCTTTCCTTTCAGGCCGACCGCGTTTTCACCGGGGCGGATCTCCTCCATAATGATCTCGCCTTTACTGCTTAACAGATAGTTTGCATCCAGTTTATTATCTGAAATGTTGACGTCCTCTTCCAATACCATCTGCGTACCGGCTCTGCCGTTTATTCGATCCATATGTATCTTTTTCTTCACCAATTCCACAAAAAATGCCCTCCCTGCGTATAGTTACTATAAATCTATGCGCAGGGAGGGGCGGATATGTTTTTTATTTTGGCGGGAAATTGCGACAAAGTAAAGCATGAAAGGAGCATGCGAAGCATTCTCTGAATCAAGTACGCCGGCGCTCGATTTTTACAGATATGATTTCGTCCGTTTCATATCGGTGACAAAATCGGGATTGTCTTTTTTCATCAGGTCATAAAGTTTATACACGTTATCGTGATCCTCAATCAATGCCTGCAGTTCGCTCTCCGTTATGCCGACCATCTGGATGAATTGGGTCTTGCCATATAACGTGTCCTGCGTCTGCGCTTCCGTATCGGCAATCGTCAAAAGAGCTGTGATGTCTGACTCCACACCCGTATGTAAAGACTTTCCCCCGCCCGAAACATACTCAAAGGGATCAAAAAACCTTTCCTGTGTATAAGTATATCTGGCAAGATTCAGCATCATGTCAATCGCCCACATACACGCCTCGTCTGTATCTTCCTTAAGCTTGATCGTCATTTTCGTTTTCTCCCATTTTCTTTCTGCATATCTCCTGCAGAGAATGCCCGTATTTTCGCGTTTCTCACGTTACCGCCCCAACCAGCTCCGTCACATTCTCAATCCCATACTGCTTCATATAAGCCTCGATTCCTTCCACCACTTCCACAGTCGTGTAAGGGTTCACAAAATTCATCGCCCCAACCGCTACAGCGCTGGCCCCGGCAAGCAGGAACTCGATCGCGTCCTCCGCGCTTCCGATACCGCCCATGCCGATAATCGGAATCTTCACAGCCTGCGCCGTCTGATAAACCATCCGCACCGCCACCGGCTTGACCGCAGGACCGGACATGCCGCCCGTCTTATTGGCGAGCACAAACTTTTTCCTGTAAATATCAATCTTCATGCCCGTGATCGTGTTAATCATGGAAAGCGCGTCGGCTCCCGCCGCCTCCGCCGCTTTTGCCATCTCCGTGATGTCCGTCACATTCGGGCTCAGCTTCATAATCACCGGCTGTCGCGCCTTTTTGTAAAACTGCGACGTGATATCGTAGAGGGAATCCGCCTTCTGCCCGAAAGCGATCGCCCCCTCCTTCACATTGGGACAGGACACATTGATTTCCAGCATGGAAACGGACGTATCTGAAAGGCGCTCCACCACTTCCAGATAATCCTCCACGGTTTTTCCGCACACATTTACAATGACATTGGTGTCATAATTTTTCAAAAATTCCAGATCTCTTTCCATAAAAACGTCGATCCCCGGGTTCTGCAGGCCGATGGCGTTTAACATGCCGCCGTACACTTCCGCCACACGGGGCGTCGAATTTCCCTCCCACGGCACGTTCGCAACCCCTTTGGTCACCACCGCGCCCAGCCTGTTTAAATCCACAAAGTCGCTGTACT
>VSOD01000553.1 GCA_009774655.1 Lachnospiraceae bacterium | reverse complement strand
TTATAACAGTATCTGATTCTAAGAAAAAAGAACAGATTCAAGAATTGTTTGCTAAACATAATATAGAATATAAGATTAAGGTAAAAGAAATTTTACAAAAAAATCCCATTGATTCTGCGATTATAGGAACGCTTGGATTAAATAGGATAAAAATCATGTATTCCTTTTATGTGAAAAAAGAAGATCTCCTTGTAGTGAGAGAACTGTTAAAGATTTTGTGATATTCAAAATATATGACATGATTAAAAAGGCTGTTACATTTGAGAATTGAAAATCTTATCTGTAACAGTCTTTTAACTTGAAGTGGTGGTTACTGAATTAATATATATGACGTCGGATTTGCGCGCCTCACGATCAGCTTTTGCAATTCCGTTTGGCCTGCGTTTCGGGCGGTGTCCCGGGACAAGCACAACACAGGAATATTATTATCAGGTTCAATTGCGGGTTACAGTATGTTTGTTGACAATGCCATAAAATTATGACAGAATGGCATTGTCTGAATAAACAACACTTGTCTTATATGAAAATATTAAATGTACAGTTATAGGAAACGACATAACAACATCAGATCAGGCAGAGAAGCAGGCAGGGGAAGGTAGAGAAGGATACGAAATATGAAAACCATAAACAGAAAACGGGTAAAAATGATAGATTTTATGCGATAAAGTATATGGGATGGATGATGGGATCCTGACGGCATGTCCATAACGGTATTTGAGATCCGGCGTTCATTCCCGTGACGCCGGATCTTACTATTTTCTAATACTGGAAAAAGTGGAAAATGGTTGCCTGATAACCGAAATTATGATATATTGTCGATATGGGAAAACCATAGAGCCAGGCGGCTTTACCCCTCTTATTTTTCGGAGAGTTCAAGTAGCCCTCCGGACGGAAGAAAGGAGGGTGAAGCGAAAAAGGAAATAGCCGCCACTATTCACACTAGTGACGGCTTGCCTTTGCATAAGCAAAGGTAATCCAAAACAACATTGTGGGTAGAGCCGCTTCTATGGCTTTTCCCTTTTCTTACATTAATATAGCACATCTGCGATCAGATTTCAAGATATCTGTTGTGCTTTTTAGTTGTAGTTATCGATGCAGGGCTGGAACATATCCTTGGTCACGCCGCAGATGGGGCAGCACCAGTCAGCCGGAATATCTTCGAATGCCGTGCCGGGTTTAATGCCGTGCTCCGGGTCACCTTTTTCGGGATCATATGTATAGCCGCAGGGATTACAGAAATATTTTTTCATGGGTAGTGTCCTCCGTTTCATTTTATTTTAGCATCCGCAGGCAATTACAATAAAGTTGCCGTATCTGCCTGCGGGATATGGTCAATGATCACATGTTATCGCCTGGCCTGAATATCTTTCGGGCAAATCTGCGAAAAACCGGCTTAGCCGAAATATCTCTTAAGCAGGCCTGCGAAAGCCTTACCGTGGCGGGCCTCGTCTCTTGCCATCTCATGAACGGTGTCATGGATCGCATCAAGGTTAGCAGCTTTAGCGCGCTTAGCCAGATCGAACTTACCTGCAGTAGCGCCGTTCTCTGCTTCTACTCTCATCTCCAGATTCTTCTTGGTGGAATCTGTCACAACTTCACCGAGCAGTTCTGCAAACTTGGCAGCGTGCTCAGCCTCTTCCCATGCAGCTTTCTCCCAGTACAGACCGATCTCAGGATAGCCTTCTCTGTGTGCAACTCTTGCCATTGCAAGATACATACCTACCTCTGTGCACTCGCCGTTAAAGTTAGCGCGAAGGTCAGCCATGATGTCTTCGCTGACACCCTTGGCAACGCCTACAACGTGCTCGGCAGCCCATTCCATCTCGCCGCCCTGTGCCGTGAACTTCTCGGCAGGCGCATTACATACCGGACATTTCTCCGGAGCAGCGTCTCCCTCGTGTACATAGCCACATACCTGACATACAAATTTCATAATCATGTTCTCCTTTTCTTTTTGAAATATATTGTAAGACATTACATAGAAAATATGCCTGTCTTAGTTCGCAATCTTATAATTTATAATAGGACCTGGCAGGAGGTTAGCCATAAGTCAATTTGCCCTGCAAATTAACTTTCCCTGCAGTCACCGCAGATCCCGTGGAAATAAGTGACATGTCCCCGGATCTCTCCGTCAAAACTTCGGCCTGCCAGATCCATGATATGATCGAGGCTGTCCATTTTCAAGTCGATGATCCGTCCGCACTGGGTACAGACAAAATGGTAATGCGCGGAAGTATCCGCATCAAAATGATCAACACCGTCATCGAAACGCAGACGCTGTATCTCGCCGATATCCGCAAGTAAAGAAAGGTTGCGGTATACAGTGCCGAGGCTGATATTAGGATATTCATTCCGGACATTCATATACACCGTATCGGCAGTCGGATGATCTTTGCGAGTCATCAGGAAGTCCTTGATCACTTGTCTTTGTCTGCTGTATTTGAGTGCCATTTTAACTCCTTAAAATTAGGAATCATTACTATTATGGATAAATATATCAAATATGGAAGAATCTGTCAACTCTCAATTTTACCTTTCACATTCTTTTCAAGAATCTTTTCAACGGATTTTTTCACAATGCAAACCACAGATCGGGCTCATATTTTATAAATTTTTTATAAGATTATAGGATATGTTTTATTCCTATCCGCAGAAAATATGGTATATTATTTATTAAGTGTATAAAGTACACC
>VSOD01000552.1 GCA_009774655.1 Lachnospiraceae bacterium | reverse complement strand
CGGGGACTTGTGCCTTACGGTGAGATCAGAGGGCAGAAAGCGGATGCGCCGAAGCTGACTTTTAATACAGTAAACCGACATATCTCCAAGATGGTATATCTGAAGGTGGTTTCCAACAAGTCACCCTGGCTGCAGGGAGCGACTCTGGGGGATACTTATGTAAACCCGGCATCCCACGGGGAGGGACGTTTTGTTGCACCGCAGGAGTGGATCGATAAGCTGTTCGCAAATGGACAGGTGGCGACACAGTACGCGGATCCGGAGGGCAATGTTTCCATGGACGAGGAGTGGAATATCAACGGTTCCTATGCTTCTATCGAGGGCATTACTTCTCCCGACGGACGCTGCTTTGGTAAGATGGCGCATTCGGAGAGAAGAGGAGAAGGCGTGGCTGTCAACATCTACGGCGAACAGGATATGAAGATTTTTGAATCAGGGGTGGGGTATTTTAGATGAAGCCTTTGTGCGGTTATTAACGGCCGTTTGTAGTGGTTGGGGAAAGGACTGGACACATTGAGGACAGTTGGGATTGGTAGACAGGATTTCGAGAAGATCAGAGTGCATCATAATTTTTATGTGGATAAGACGGATCTGATCAGACAGTGGTGGGAGGCGGATGATGATGTGACGCTGGTCACCAGGCCGCGGCGTTTCGGAAAGGCACTGAACATGAGTATGCTGGAGAAATTTTTCTCTTTGGAATATGCGGGCAGGAGTGAGCTTTTTGAGGGATTGTCTATATGGCAGGAGGAAAAGTATCGCAGATTGCAGGGAACCTATCCTGTCCTTTTTATGAGTTTTGCCAATGTGAAGGAGACAGATTTTGCTTCGGCCCGCAGGAAAATCTGTCAACTGATCGCCGATGTATATGCCCGGTATTCTTTTCTGCTGGAAGAGGGCGGTCTGGTCGGAGCGGAAAGAGAGACTTTTCTCAGAAAAAATGTGAATATGGATGATGTGGATGCCACATTGGCTCTTGGGCAGCTTTCTCATTATCTGTCCCGCTATTATGGCAGAAATGTCATCTTACTGCTGGATGAGTATGACACGCCCATGCAGGAAGCGTATGTTAATGGTTACTGGGAGGAGCTGATCAGCTTTATCAGAAATCTGTTTAACGCTACTTTCAAAATAAATCCCTGTTTTGAGCGTGCTTTTATGACAGGAATTGCCAGGGTGAGTAAAGAATCTTTCTTTTCTGATCTGAATAATCTTGAGGTCATAACGACAACCTCTGACAAATATGCGGATTGCTTTGGTTTCACGGAGGAGGAAGTCTATGCGGCGTTGGAGGAATATGGTTTGTCGGATTACAGAGAGCAGGTAAAGGACTGGTATGATGGGTTTTCCTTCGGAGAACGGAAGGATATCTATAATCCGTGGTCTATCATTAATTTTCTTGATAAGAGAAAGGCGGGGACTTACTGGGTAAATACCATCTCCAATGATCTGCTTTCGAAACTTGTTCGGGAAGGCAGCAGAAATATGAAATCTACCTTTGAAAAATTGATTCAGGGGGAGTCTTTTCGAACCGAGTTAGACGAACAGATCGTATATGAGTTGATAGACCGTAATGAGCAGGCGGTATGGAGTCTGCTGCTTGCCAGTGGCTGCCTTAAAGTAAAAAGATATAATGAGTATATGTCACAATTCGGGGAGTGGAAGCAGGAGTACGAACTGGAACTGACTAACTTTGAAGTGAAGACGATGTTCCGTGGTATGATCAGAAAATGGTTTCATGATGTGAGATCTGATTATAATGATTTCATCAAAGCGTTGTTGAGTGATGATGTGCGCATGATGAATACGTACATGAACAAAATAACACTGGAAATGTTCAGTTATTTTGATACAGGGAAGAGGGCTTCCGGGGCAGAACCGGAGCGCTTCTACCATGGTTTTGTTCTGGGACTGATGGTGGACTTGGCAGACAGATATATGATTACGTCAAACCGGGAAAGTGGTTTCGGTCGGTATGACATTATGCTGGAACCCAGGACAGGGCAGCCCTGCACATATGATGCTGTTATCATAGAGTTTAAGGTACAGGCCGAGGAGGAAAAGGAGCTTTCAGATACCGTACAGGAAGCGTTACGGCAGATACGGGAACGGAATTATAATGCGGAGCTGACGGCAAAAGGCATTCCGGAAGCAAAGATACGAAACTATGGGTTTGCCTTTTGTGGAAAACAGGTATTGATTGGCGGAGGAAAGATCCTTTGAAGGAGGTCTTTTGCCTTTTGAAAAAGTTGTTATGGAAGCGTTATATTTAATAGGTATATATAGGAATTGTTTGAAACGTCATTTATAAGAGACATGTAGAAGGTTACCGCGGAGGACGGCTATGGATACGGAAAGAGAAGGAGCAGCGATTGAGATGACACAGCAGGAAGCGGATGAGAAGAATACGGCGGAAAACAGAGAGGATTCCATACGCAGGGAATATGGGTTTGCGCCGGACGTAAAGTTGAAAGAGTGCAGATTTTGTTGTGTGATGATACCGAAGAAGGCCAAAGTCTGTCCGAACTGCAGGATGAGTTTGAAACGGCACTGGTTCCGTAATCTGGTGGCGGCGGTCTTTGCTGTGGCGGTGATCGGCGGTGGCGGGTATTACCTGTCGGAGCACTGGGGTATTATGAAGCTGTCTAGTATCCACATATGACGCTTCCGCCGACTCCGTACGTGTAGAAATCGGGTGTCG
>VSOD01000551.1 GCA_009774655.1 Lachnospiraceae bacterium | reverse complement strand
CATCATACCTGTCTCTCCATATACCTTCCAAAACCTTATCCGAGTACTTCCTTCATCTTGTCCAGCAGAGCCGTCTTCGCTACCGGCTTCACAATATAGCCCGCCGGATGCAGCGCAAGGCATTCACGGATCGTATCCGCATCCGTCTGCCCTGTCAGGAAAAAGACCGGAATATTCTTCGTCTCCACCCTGCTCTGAATATCTTTCAAAACGGCTGCGCCATTATGGACAGGCATCAAATAGTCCAGAAGAATCAGGTCCGGCGTATACTTTGTCAGAAAATCCACCGCCGTCCTGCCGGAACTGATCAGCGTTACCTTATAGCTCTCCTGTAAATAGTAACGAAGCGTCTTCAACTCAGTGGGATCGTCATCCACGATCAGAATATGCTTCCTGTCCGCTCCGGTTTCCTGTCTTTCAACAGCCATCTCATTTCACCGTCCCTTCTATAGATATGAGGCAGGAAAAATTATAATTCCTTCCTCCTGTAATCTATATTGTATCATCATGCTATCTGTCTTTCTATGTTTTTTTCAAATTTTCGGGAAAATCCGGATTTATTTTGTATGATATGTACAGATGACACGAAATTGACTTTTATCAATTTTTATGGTAGGATAATTAAGGTTTTAAATTTATATATGCGTTTATGCGGGTGTAGTTCAATGGTAGAACACCAGCCTTCCAAGCTGGATACGTGGGTTCGATTCCCATCACCCGCTTTTTATTTTTGTCGGGAAGCACCGTTTTATGGGTCTTCCCGATTTTTACTGTTTTGATTCATTCAGTCGTGCGGCAAGTTGTAATTTTATATTTCTATTTGTTTTTCTTCTTCCATTCAGCGATTGCTAAATAAAGCAAAAACCAGACAAGACAATGTGCCGTAAGGATAAGTATATCCTTTGTAATTATTTGTTCAGTGCCGCCTGCCAAACTCATAATGCCCTCAAAAGTTGCATTGGACGGAATAAGATTGCAGAATACCAAAGCTAAACCGTCTGCTCCCAGCAGATAGGATAGTAATGGTACGGCAATAAATATTATCAGCACTACCTTGATATAAACAACTCCAACCATAAGGTTTTCCGCAGATTCTCCTATAAACAACCCGATCAATGCAGCTACAAATGCCGAAAGAATAATCAGTGCCAACATCAAAAGCGCATTTTGGATCGATAATCGGAAGCAAATACAGGCTGTGAAGACAGCGGACAAGCCTCCGCAGACAAAGCCAACAAAAATTTTTTGAATGATATACCGGCTATGTGTCATTGGTAATATTTGATTGACCAGTGCAACGCCACTTTCCTTTTCTTCTATGATGTTCATTGCATTAAAAGTACATCCCATAAACATTGCAACAATCAGCGTTGCGGCAATAAATATATTTTGAAATCCCTCCATTGGGTCGGGACGCTCTAAAATTGTAACCGTTATTTCTTCTGCATTTTCATAATCTCTGTATAATGCAGGAAGCGTATCTGCTGTTTGCCGCCATATATCCATTTCATCACCGGACAGCATCGTTTTAATACCGTTGCTGTCAGCTTCCACACCTATAAAGTTTGTAGAGGGATCATTGACAGCAGCAATCAAATCCTCCTGCGTCTTATATTCGGTTACAGTTCCATATCGTTCTAACCATGAGATTGTTCCGGCCGGCAAATTGTCCTGTATTACACCAAAGTGAAATTCACTTAGCGTAGAAAAATCAATAGCCCCGATAAAATTCAGGATAAAAGCAACTATCAGGGGCAAAAGAAAAGACATGATACAAAATTTATCTTTCCGAACACTTTTTAGCTGATAAATCAATCCTCCCATTATCAGCCCTCCTTTCCCATTTCTTTCCGAAACGCGATTTGAATAACCATAAACAGGGCGGCAATTCCACAAGCAGAGCAAATGTAATAAACAGGGTCAGTTACAGGTGTTCCAAAATAAGCATTTTTTAATCCCATATAAATTTGGTAAAACGGATGCCAGCCTATCCAAGCCATTTTTATAGAGGTATTCGCTGCCAAAAATACGGGTGTGGCTGCAAAAACAGCAATTACCAAATAAGCAAGTGAAAATTGTTTGAAATCATTCAGCACCATCGTACACCCAAAACCCGCCAATGCCATAACAAGAGACAGGATTGCAGTCTGTACTAATACAGCGGGTAAAATATGGATTGTATCAGCAACCCCTATGTTGAATACGGTCATCAATGCAGCAAATATTAAGTCTGCTGATAAAAAAATAACAATCTTCGATAAAATAAACAGACTTTTTTTCAAAGGAAGAACAGCATGAACGCGAATAACTCCCATTTGCTTTTCTTTGAACAGAACAGAAGCAATCCCTAAAAATCCAACGGCAACAATCTCAATAAACAACAGTTCGCAGGTTATTTCTTTCCGCTGTTTTAATTCGGGTGTATTTACCCCTACTGTTTTAGCTGTATATCCGTTATCCGGGTACAAGAGTGAGCGTGCATAGTCAGCACGGTGCCTGTCAACCTTTTCACTCCCATAATAAAGAATGATATCGGGCGCGCCGGAACCGGCATCTATCCCTATGCTGGTTGTATCTGTAACAAGAGCCTGCTCTAATTCCTCCAATGATATTACAGGATAGATCAGGTTAGACGCCTGCGGCTGTGTACCTAGCGGATCATACAAATATACATGGTACAATTCAGCTTTCATAAACTTTATATAAC
>VSOD01000550.1 GCA_009774655.1 Lachnospiraceae bacterium | reverse complement strand
GTATTCCTTCACATACTGGAACACGCACCGGCCTATGCCGACTCCCAGAAATCCCAGCAGCAGGTATTTCAATTCTGCGATATTGCCGCCCACGATGACGTCATCCACCACCAGCGCCATCAGCCGCGGCCCCATCATATCCAGCGTGACCGCGATCAGAAGCGATGCGATCGCGCCCAGATAGGAAAATTTGTAATCCCATATGTAACTTGATATCTTTTTCATAATCCAGATCCCCCTCTGTAAGTCTTTCTCACAAGACTCTGCAACTATGTCCACAGGCCTCTCTTACTGTCTGATCGCGCACAAAAAAAGACTGTGGTGAAATTACCACAGCCTGAATCTACCTGTATATGCGCCTGACCCGACCAGTCATTGCACGCTGTCCTGTTTCTGTGAACAAAACGGCTTCGCTCCCTGGTCGATCCATCACCACAATCTGCGTAAATCCTCTTCTCTGCCTGCGGAGGTAATTTCCCTTATTGCCTTATTCACTTGTATGCCGATGCCTGCGCTCTCTCTGAACTTCATGGTGTTAAACATAACGGTTACCTCCTTCCTTAAAATTTGTTGTGCCGTACCGTTCTCCTGTTCCTGTCTCACAACGTATGCTGTTATAATAATACAGGGTTCAAATCTTGTCAACTTCTTTTTTGTTTTTCCAAAAACGCCGAAAATATGGTTAGACCCCCGTTTATGAAATCTAACCATACAAATATCGCTATTATAGTTAACGACCTTGTGGACTGAACTGTTACAACGCAACATCTCAAAAGGAAAAAGGTGTACAGCCCTGATAATACAATGGACTTTACACCCTTGATCATGTGATCAGCTTATCTCTTTATTATTTGCAAGAATATTCTTTTTGCGAAGCTTAAGTTTCTCTTTCTCTTTTTCATCCGTCTCTTTGTCTATCAATTCATCAACGAAATTCAATAAGGCATTATATACTTCAAATTGCTGATCGCTCATACCCATATAATCACCTGCTTTCATATTGTGGCTTGTATTGAACCGCTACGGTATCAGTATATCACAACCGCATCGCAAAGTCCATTCAATTATCAGGGACAAAATATTCCTTCGCCGCTTCCATGGCGCGTACGGTATACTCGTAAAGCGAAAGCCTGAACAGACATCCCGAAAGCAGGTCAAGGTCCGCAGGATCCCGGAGCGCCACATGTGCTTTCGGGATATCCAGGCTTCCCAACATTTCCAGCATCCTTCGCTGCCCCGGTTTCAAATGCGCATTGAGCGTACCTGTTATCAGAGAAGACTTATCCGCCGCCCTGGCCATATATTCCCGGATTTCCTCCTCCGTCGGCTCCTCGCTGCACACAATGGCCTCACCGCCGAAATGCTCCTGCATGAAATGGGCAAAATCTTTCTGCTGCCTTCCGTCGCACACAAGCGCCACCCTGCCCGGCGCCGCTCCGATAAATAAAGGATTCCGGCCAGGATTAAACCGCTGTCCGGTATCCTGTTCTGGCCGGATCGTCCGTGTCAGAAACGCTGCGGCAAACTCCATCTGTTCTTTAGTCCCTGCATTCCCTTCCTCCCAGACACATGTCCCAAACCGCTTCTTTGCCGCCAGAATATGCGCCACGGCGTCGTCGATCCGCTCCATGGAAAGCTCTCCCTCAGCGATTGCTTTTCTTACCGCCAGCACGGCCTCCTCTGCCGCAGAAGCCGTATGCGAAATAAAGATCAGATCTATCCCGGCCTTCAATGCCTCGACAGTCCCCCTGGAAATTCCGTAAAAGTCTTTGATGGCCGCCATTTCCAGACAGTCGGAAATAATCAGCCCGTCGAACCGCATCTGCTCTCTCAGAAGACCCGTCACTACCTTTCCAGACATCGTACAGGGCAGCCGTTCCGGCTCCAGCGCCGGGACGACCATATGGCCCACGGTCACCGCCGGAAGTCCCTGGCGGATGAGATGCGCAAACGGCTCAAGTTCCCTGGACATAAGAAGTTCTCTGTCCGCTTCCACCACGGGCAGCGCAAGATGGGAATCCTCTTTCGTATCCCCGTGTCCGGGAAAATGCTTGCCGCTGCACAGAATCCCGGCATCCAGATACCCCTTTACTGCCATTCCTCCAAATCTCCGCACCTGCTCCGCCGTTTTTCCGAAACTCCGGACGCCGATCAAAGGATTATCCTTGTTGCTGTTAATATCCAGAACCGGAGCCAGATTGAAATTGATCCCCATCGCCTTAAGTTCTTCCCCGACGATCCGTGCCGCCCGGCGGACAGTCTGTTCTTCTCCTGTTCCGGCCTGCGCGCGTGCAGAGGGCATGATTGCCGTATCCTCTGGCAGGCGCGAGACAACGCCGCCTTCTTCGTCTATGCTGATCAGCGGGATCACGCCTGTCGCTTTCCCAATCTCCCGAAAAAGCGTTTTTGTAAGTTCCGACACCTGCTGCCTGGAACTGATATTATGCGTAAAAAGTATCACATTACCAACACGATATTCCCGCACCAGGTTCATAAATTCATCCGACGGATATTCCTGCGGAAACCCCACAGCAAACAACTGTCCTGCCTTCTGTTCCAATGTCATATCCTGTATTCTCATCATTTCACCTCATTTCCGTATGCTTCCCGCCGCCGGCCCTGCCGGGTTCTTACTCATAAAGCCGGTATGGTTCCAGTCTCTTATACACATAA
>VSOD01000055.1 GCA_009774655.1 Lachnospiraceae bacterium | reverse complement strand
ATACGGAACTAAAAGTAGAAAATCAACCGCTTTCATCATCATTTGTGCCGCTACAGGCGGCATGGTAACAACCTTGACGAATATTTGACAAGAGGGGATTTGAAACTTCGCCGTTTTTCACAGAAACCAGAATATGGAATTGTGCACATTATACAAAAAAGAATGGTGAAACCTATCGAAACAAAAGAAAAGGGAACCGTGGGAGTGGTCACAACCACTCCCCCAGCTCCCTGACAGACTGGAATATCAGATGCGGCAGCACATCGGACTTATGCACGTCTTCCATCGTCGCCTCACCGCTTAAAACGAGCACGCTCTTGAGCCCGTTGTTCCTTCCGGCCGCGATATCCGTGTAAAGCCTGTCTCCCACCATCGCGATCTGCGCTCTCTGCGTATGCACTCTGGTCGCCAGATACTCAATGATATCCTCGTTGGGCTTGCCGATGATCCTGTCCGGATAACGGAACGCCGAAGCGTGGATAAAGGCGTGGATCGCCCCTGCGTCCGGGATAAAACCGGTCTCTGTGGGACAGTTATAATCCGGATGTGTGGCCAGATAGGGCAGTCCCGCCCTCACATGATCGCACACCCTGCACATTTTCTCATAGTCAAGCGACGTGTCAAAGGCCGTCACCACCACATCCGGGTGTTCCTCCTCCAACACGATCCCCGCCTGCTCAAATTCCGCCTGCAAAAGAGGATTCCCCAACAGATAAACTCTGGCTCCCGGATAATTTTTCTTCAGATAATAGATCGTCGCCTGACCGGAAGTCACGATCCTGTCCTCTCCCACATCCAGTCCCATCCGATGCAGTTTCTCCACATAGACCGCCGCATTCTTCGATGAATTGTTCGTCACGAACACATAGTTTCTGCCCGTCTCCTCGATCCTGTGCAGAAACTCCACCGCACCTTCGATCCACTGCTCCCCGAGATAGATCGTCCCGTCCATATCCAGTGCAAAGCACCGCACGTCCTTAAGTATATGTTCCCTGTCCTCATTGACAGCCGGAATCTGTCCCTGCATGTCTTCTTACCTTCCCTTCCTCTATCTTTGTCCCAATTTACATGTTCTCACGGCCTTTGCAGTAAATACAAAGACCTGGGCCGAACTGTTATCTCTCTTTTCCATTTTATTATAGCACGCCCTCAAAATATATGTTACTCTATTATTATGGTAAACGAAATTTCTAACGTCGTTTACTATATAATAAACCCTGAACATCACCGCGAAAGAAGGTATTTTTTATGAAAGAGAAACTGTACACCATCCCTTTGAACGACGCCATGAACGCCGGCGACGAATGCCCGTTCTGCTTCATCGAACGCAATGTGGAACAGGATCTGCTGGATTTTGTTCTCGGTTCCGGTTCTTCTTATATGGAGAGCGATATCCGCGAGCAGACCGACAACGCCGGCTTCTGCAGGCTCCATTTCAAGAAAATGTTCGACTACGGCAATACGCTTGGTAATGCCTGGATCCTGAAGACCCATTATGTGCAGGTAAACAGAGAGCTGCAGCAGCAGTTTAAGAACTTCACGCCCGGCAAAACCTCCCTGAAAGACAAGTTCCGCAGGCACACCGAGCGCCAGAATCCTATCGGCATCTGGGTGGCTGAGAAAGAACGCTCCTGCTATATCTGCAACCGTTATGCCGATACATACGAGCGCTATCTGGACACATTCTTTGTCATGTATAAGAAAGATCCGGAATTCCGGGACAAGGTAGCGAACAGCAAGGGCTTCTGCCTGCATCACTTCGGCGATCTGTGCGAAGGCGCGGACAGCCGCCTGAATGACAAAGAGAAAGCCGGGTTCTACGAAATGGTATTCCCGCTGATGGAACAGAACATGGCACGTCTGGCCGAGGATGTGTCCTGGCTGGTGGAGAAATTCGACTACCGCAACAAAGACGCCGACTGGAAGAATTCCAAAGACGCCATCCAGCGCGGTATGCAGAAATTAAAAGGCGGATACCCTGCGGACCCGCCCTACAAAATGAACAAATAACTACCGTATTACTCATTACAGCCAGGGCACGCTTTATGCGCCCTGGCTGTATTTCGTGACTTTCTGCAACCTTACATCGCATCCATGGATCCGTCGCTGTCGTCATCGTCAAAGAATTCTTCCACTTTCACTGCGGCTTTGCCGGCTGTCTCTTTGGCTTTATCGGCAGCTTCTCCGACCTTGTCAGCGGCCTCTTTGGCTTCGCCCACGATCTTATCCGTCGCCTCGGCCTTCGCTGCATTCAATCCTTCCTTAAACTCCTCTGCTTTCTCCAGATCAAGATCAACATAGTTGCGGTCTGCGTCAGAAGCCGCATCCTCGTCATCCAGGTCGTCATCAAAATCGTCGAAATCATCGTCATCATCGAAATCATCATCTACAGAAGCGTCTTTATTCTGTAAACAATAGTAAACACCTGCTGCAACGGCTCCGAGAGCAGCTGTTACCATTAAAAACCTACCAAATTTTTTTGCCATGAGGGTTCTCCTTTCACCGTCTCTTATACCATTATATTAATACTATTTTGCCAAAATGAAAAGAGAATTATGTATTAAATTTTTCTAATAAATTCCAGACACAACATCTTGTGTCTGAAAATTTTCCGGAAACTAGTTTTTCTGCGGACATTGAATCTATTGTCTTTTTATGCTATATTAAATTCGACCGGAGAAGTCAATTTCCGGGGAAACAGAGCAAATGAACGAATGGGGAACAAATGAACGAGAAATTTTTTGACTTGAAGAAAGAAAAACAGGACCGCATGATCAATGCTTCCCTGAAAATATTTTCCGCAAACGGCTACAAACATGCCAGCACAGACGATATCGTGGCGGAGGCCGGTATCAGCAAAGGACTCCTCTTCCACTATTTCGGCAGCAAGCTGGGCCTTTATACCTTCCTGTACGACTACAGCACTCGCTTTATGAAGCTGGAACTGACTACCGGCGTACTGTCCTCGGCCAATGACTATTTTGAGATCCGCAAGCAGATCGAGTTCGCGAAGATGCAGGTGCTGCGGAACTATCCTTATATGCAGCGTTTTCTGGACAGCTGTGCGGTGGAGAATGTCAGCGAAGCGCTGATGGCCACCGAACGGCAGCGCAGTGTCCTTTCCGACGTGTACGCTGTCCTGAAAAACCAGGCCAACCGTAACCTTTTTCCCGAAGACGTGTCCTACGAGAAGCTGGACACCATGCTGGATTATACGATCAGCGGGCTGATGCACGCCCGTTTCCGCGACGCCTCTTTTCAGCCGGAAATGCTCTATGAAGAGATCGTATCCTACCTGAACATGATGAAGAAGATCGTATACAGGAAGTAGGAAATGACCAATCGGCGGGGGCAGACGGCTACAGCCATACCTTTTTCAGCAGGGCCACGCCTTCTTTGATCTTCTCCTGCGACAATGCGCCGTATCCGAGGATCAGCATAGCGGGCTCCCTGTCGGTCTCTTCCATTCTGAAATGCCGCATCTGGTAGACTTTGACGCCGGCCGCTTCCGCCTGTCCGGCCAGCTCTTCTTCGCTGCGTCCTCTCCTGTCCGTGAGGATCAGATGCAGCCCGGCATTACTGCCGGATATCTTGAAAGCCCTGTGGAAGGGCCGCAGCTCCCCAAGCAGCAGATCGTGTTTCATGCGGTACTGCTTTCTCATCTTATTCAGATACCGTTCAAAATAACCGTCTTCGATAAATTCATTGAGTATGGTCTGGTCGATCCGCGATACGGTGGAAGAATAGAAACCGCATTGCTGCCGGTAGCGCGCAAGCAGCGGATAAGGCAGCACCATATAACTGATACGGATGGCCGGCGCGATTGCTTTGGAGAATGTGCCGATATAGACCACGTTCCCGTTGCTGTCCGACGCCTGCAGGGACGGAAGCGGCTTGCCCTTATAGCGGAATTCACTGTCGTAGTCGTCTTCTATCAGATAACGCCCCTCTTCCTCCGCCGCCCACTTCAACAGCTCCATCCTTCTGCCGATGGGCATGGAGATCCCCGTCGGATACTGATGAGATGGCATCACATAGGCCACCTGCGCCTCCGTCTGCCTGAGACAGTCCACTCTGATCCCGTTCTCGTCCATGGGAATCAGGGACACCGGGTAGGCACAGGACTGGAAGATCTGATAAGCCCTGACGTAGGTCGGATTCTCCATCGCCACATGCACATGCCGCCCCAGAATCTTTTCAAGCAAAAGAAGCAGGTAATCGTTCCCTGCTCCTATAATGATCTGTTCCGGTTCACAATTCACGCCGCGTGAGCCGTGGAGATACCGGCAGATGGTCGTCCTCAGCTTCGCATCCCCCTGCTGCTCGCCCAGCGAGAACATATCGCTGTTGGCATCCACCAGAATATTCTTCGTGATCTTCTTCCAGGTGGCATAGGGAAAAAAGTGCATGTCGATCGCATTTGGCGAAAAATCATACCGCCTCTGCGCCTGCCCTCTCTCCACACCGGGCTCCTGCTTCCTGCCCGGCGCAGGCTGCTCTATGACGCACAGCCCCTCGACCGCACTGACAAAATACCCCTGCCTGGGTCTCGCTTCCAGATAGCCCTCCGATACGAGCTGTCCGTAAGCCATATCCACCGTAGTCCGGGAAACCTGCAGATACTCGGCCAGAAACCGCGCAGAAGGCAGCTTCTCACCCTGCAGCAGACTCCCCGTCCTGATCTCATTGCGGATAAAACCGTAAATCTGTTCATATAATGTCTCGCCGCTCTCCGGCCGGAGTTCCATGTGGATCGGCAGTTCTTTCATGGCAATACCCTTCCCTGTCATACCCCGCCTGGGAGCATCTGCGGCGGCGCCTGCTTCTTATTTCCCGCCGGCGTTCTTCTCCTTCACCTTCGCCATCAGCATTTCTTTAAGATCCCTCGTCTTATCCTTCATCCGCGGATTGGTCGCAGACTGCATGATGCCGGCGATCATCTTACCGGCTACCTCATACTGTTCAAACCGCATCGCTGTCACGGCGATCAGATAGTCCACCGTAGGCTCATCCATACCGCACATCGGGAAGTTCTCCGACTGTCTGGCCGCGATAAAACCGTCCAGAGCATTGTGCAGGAATTCATTCTCCTCCTCCGCACACTGTTTCTTCTGCTCCTCATAATCCGGCAGATTCTTATCGAGACGCTCCGCCTTGCCGCGCAGAAGCCATGCCGTTTTCAGGCAGATATATGCTCTCTCGCTGGACTTGGCCTGCTTGACGATGGCATTAGCAAGCGTCAGCTTATAGCGCTCCAGCGCCTCATCGTATGTATAGACTTCCTTCGTCTCCTTCTGCGGCTGGAAAGTCTCGGAGATCATCTTCTTGATATTCCTGGCCTGCGGTGCGGTAACGAACTTGAAGAATCTGCTCAGCGCCGCATAACCGCAGAAAGGACACATGATAACGTCATACTTTAACATGTCGATCTGCTCATAGCGGGGCCGTAAGTCCAGATCGCTTCCCGACAGCTTCGCCTTGCCCACCTTGACCGTCCGCGCCTTGAATTCCTTGTCACAGATCGGGCAGGTACATGACTTGTCAAAAAGAAAATCCTGCTCCTGCAATGTCTGTGTCTTCGGCTTGGCAACTGCTTCCCCGGCCTCCGTTTTCTTCGGCGCCTCGTACACCTCCATGTTCTCCAGCTTTCCCAAACCAAAACGCGCCAATCCTGCCAATATTCCTGCCATAATACATCCTCCTGATCTGATTTATAACTCCTGACTGTAACTTATAGTTAACGACATTAGAAATTTCGTTTTCGGCCTTGCAGAAGCTACCGTATATGGCTTCTGCAAGAGCCGGGAACAGAAATTTGTTATGTCGTTTACTATATCTATATGCTTATATAACTATCCCTGCATTTCTGCACCTTTTACCGCTCCTGCCCTTTCCCCCTGACGGCTCAGGCAGGACTTCCCTCATGCTTTCTTCGGCAGCACATAGGAGCTTTTCAACGACACAATCCTGTTGAACACAAGTGACTCCGGAGCGGAATCCTTACAGTCCACACAGAAAAATCCCTGTCGGACAAACTGGAAGCTGTCATATGCCTGCGCCCCTTTGACAGAAGGCTCGATATAGCATTCCTTCAAGACGGTCAGCGAATTCGGATTCAGGTTCAGGCTGCCGTCCTCATTATAGACACCCTTCTCCTCGTCGATGATATTCTCATAGAGTCTCACCTCCGCCCGGATTGCATCCGGTGCGGATACCCAGTGGATCGTACCCTTCACCTTACGGCCGTCAGGACTGTTGCCGCCCTTGGAAGCCGGGTCGTAAGTACAGTGTACTACCGTCACCCTGCCTTCGTCGTCCTTCTCATAACCGACACATTTCACAAAGTAAGCCCCCATCAGCCGCACTTCATTGCCCGGGAAGAGCCTGAAATACTTCTTCGGCGGTTCTTCCATAAAGTCCTCTCTGTCAATGTATAATTCTCCGGAAAAGGGAACTTCTCTTTTGCCGAGCGCTTCATTCTCCGGATTGTTGACGATCTCCAGAACTTCTCTCTGTCCCTCCGGATAATTATCGATCACCAGCTTCACCGGATCCAGAGTCGCCATCACCCGGGGCCGCTTCATCTTCAGATCCTCCCTGATGCAATATTCCAGCATGGAATATTCCGCTGAGGAATTCGCCTTGGATACACCGCACAGATCCACAAACAGTTTCAGTGACTCCGGTGTAAAGCCCCTGCGCCTGAGCGCCGCGATGGACACCATCCGGGGATCGTCCCAGCCGTCCACGATGCCATCCTCCACCAGCTTCTTGATATATCTCTTACCAGTGACCACATTGGTCAAATACATTTTGGCAAACTCGATCTGCTTCGGCGGATGGGGATATTCCAGCTCTTCCACCACCCAGTTGTACAACGGCCTGTGATCTTCAAACTCCAGCGTACAGATGGAGTGGGTGATCCCTTCGATGGCATCCTCGATCGGATGTGCGTAGTCGTACATCGGATAGATACACCATTTGTCACCCGTGTTCTGATGGGAAAGATGCGCCACACGGTACAGGATCGGGTCACGCATGTTGATATTGGGCGATGCCATGTCGATTTTGGCCCGCAGCGTCTTCTCGCCGTCGGCATATCTGCCTTCCTTCATCTCCTCAAACAGCCGCAGGTTCTCCTCGACACTCCGCTCTCTGTTGGGATCGTTTTTGCCCGGTTCGGTCAATGTGCCGCGGTACTCTCTCATCTGCTCTGCAGTCAGATCCGAAACGTATGCCTTGCCTTTCCTGATCAGTTTGACCGCGCCCTCATACATCTGTTCAAAATAATCGGAGGCAAAGAAAAGTCTGTCCTCAAAATCCGCTCCCAGCCATCGCACATCTGCCTTGATGGACTCCACAAACTCACTCTTCTCCTTCGTCGGATTCGTATCGTCAAAACGGAGATTGAACTGACCGCCGTACTGCTTCGCCAGCCCTGCATTCAGCAGGATGCTCTTGGCATGCCCGATATGGAGATACCCGTTGGGCTCCGGCGGAAATCTGGTATGCACGGTATCGTAAGTCCCTTCCGCCAGATCCTTGTCTATGATCTGTTCGATAAAATTCCGGGAAACCACTTCCTTCGCTTCTCTCTCTGTTGTCTGTTCCGTCATATTCTTCTCATTCTCACTCATAGCTGTTCCCTGCGGCTGCCCGATGCAGCAGTCCGCTCTTCTCCCTGTTCATGATCCGTTCTCGCTCACAACCGTTTCATCCGGAATCGGCCGGCATGATAAATACACAGCCCCCGTCAAACGGTTACTCGCTATCCGTATTGTAACATAGCCTGAAAAAAATAGGAAGCAGAAAATCTCCGGCGCCTATGTTGTCGGCACGCCCCCTCTTTTGATCCCGAATTTCTCCCGCATCGCCAGAAGCGCTCCCACCTGCTCATCTGTAAGCAGATTCTGTCTGCCCAGTATGTGCTCCGTAATCAGCAGAATATTGGCATAGTATTCCATGGATTCCAGGCGATACCAGGCCGCGTAAGGCTCCTCCGCCCAGGTCACCGCGCCGTGATTCGCCAGCAGGATCCCGTTGTGGGTATGGCAAAAGGGAGCCACTGCCTCCGGCACTTCCCTGCTGCCCAGCTTGGCATAAGGCGCGATGGGCACATCCCCCAGGGTGATCACAGCCTCCGCCAGCACCGGAGCCGTAAGCGGGATCCCCGCAATGGCATAGCAGGTACAGACCGGCGGATGGGCATGACACACCGCCCGGATCTCCTCATTCTCCTGATAGGCGCGCAGGTGCATTTTCAACTCGGAAGAAGGCTTACAGGTTCCTTCCAGAATGTTGCCGTCCAGATCTACCTTGACGAGCATCTTTTTCTTCATATAGCCTTTGGACACACCCGTGGGCGTCGCCCACACTTCATTGTCCCCTGTTTTGACGGATATATTCCCGTCGTTCGCCGCCACAAAATTGCGCACATACATGCGTTTCCCGATATCAATGATGGCCTTTTTGGCCTGTTTTTCAGATAAATATTCCATAGTCACCCCACCGCCTGCTTTTTCTTCTCGAAGATCTCCCGCAGCGACTCCGTGTAGGGCGCACGCGCGATGCCATACTCCGTCACAATGCCCGCGATCAGATCGTGATCCGTCACATCAAAAGCCGGATTGAAGACCTTGACGCCTGCCGGCGCCATTGGCTTTTCATACCACATATCCGTCACCTCATGGGCCGGACGCTGCTCGATCGTGATGTCCGCACCGGTCAATGTATTCATATCAATCGTGGAAGTAGGCGCGCAGACATACACCGGCACATGATACCGCTGTGCCACCGCCGCCACCACGGAAGTGCCGATCTTATTGGCCGTATCTCCGTTGGCAGCCACCCGGTCGCAGCCGACGAACACCGCATTGACCCAGCCGTTGCGCATGACTGTCGCCGACATATTGTCACAGATCAGCGTCACATCCACACCGGAGGCATACAGCTCGTATGCCGTCAGCCTTGCCCCCTGCAGCAGGGGTCTCGTCTCGTCCGCAAACACCCGGAAATGATAGCCCCGCTCCTGGCCCAGATAAACAGGCGCCGTGGCCGTGCCGTAGCGGCATGTGGCCAGCTGTCCGGCATTACAGTGGGTGAGTATGCCGTCGCCCGGCTTCACCAGCGTCAGCCCGTGTTCCCCGATGGCCCTGCACACACGGATATCCTCTTCTTTCAGCGCAATGGCTTCGGCTTTTAATTTCTCCTTGATGCCGGCCACAGGCAGCGTCCTGTTGTCCGTGCAGACCTTCTCCATCCGGTTGAGCGCCCAGGACAGATTGACCGCCGTAGGCCGGGCAGAGTTCAGATATTCCTTATGCCTGCAGAAAGCCGCATAGAAGGTATCATAATCCTCCGTTTCGATTCCTTTTGCCAGCAGATAGATGCCGAATGCCGCCGCCACGCCGATCGCCGGGGCGCCGCGCACTTTCAGCAGATAGATGGCATCCCAGATTTCCTCTCCTGTATGCAGACTGAGCAGCTCAGCGCTTCCCGGCAGCTTCGTCTGATCCAGGATCACCAGCGCGCTTCCTTCATCGTCAAGCGCCACCGTCTCATACTCCATAATGTTCTTTACTTGTCCCTCACACATCCCTTTTCACCCTCGTTCCTTCTATTTTATTTTTTTACAATCACAGCAGTTGATTTGTCTTTTCATCATCACAGCAGCAGATAATAGCTGGCAGGAAACAGTTTCTCCAGCACTGCAAAAACCGGCAGATAGCTTCCCAGACGGATAAAGACCGGCGCGCACAGCAGGCTTCCCAGTGTGAGTACCGGAATCGCCGCCGCTATCGTCTCCTGTCTGCGCAGCAACACCCTGAGTATAACACAATATACGGTGACGATGCACTGGTAAAGCAGCAGGCGGGCCGCCTGCTGCAGCCACATCCCCGCGCTCCACACCGCAGCCATGCCGCCCGGAGTAAAGCTGTCCCCGCAGGCCCGCAGGCCTTCCGTGATCCACAGGCAGATCAGCACGGCACCCGACACAAATACGGTGGAAATCCACACATCAACCAGATAAGTCAACGCATTCGGTGCAATGCGCATAAACCTTTTTTCCTTCTTATCTTTCTCATATTCCAGCATGCCGCACATGCCGGCCACGAAAATGAGCACCGCAAATACCCCTTTTACCGGAAAAACAGCTGCTTTGACGATAGTGTCGTTTCCATCACCCGTGTCGGCAATGTTTTGACTGTTCGGGTCATGATAGAAATACCGAAAATCAAACGTACTCTCATCCGACAAATGTTCCGCGTAGGCTTCCATGGCATACCCGACGGCCTCCGGAGCCGTCTGCTCCATATAAGCTGCATAACGATATTCGGAATAGAGCCTGAAAAGTACCCCCGCGATCCGTTCCTTCGCCATTCCCGTTATGCTGCTGGCCGCCGTCTCGTAGACTGCGATACACTGTTCATACTCTCCCTGCAGCACCCGCTCCTCTATATCGGCCGGGATCACAAACCCACAGTCCGCTTCTTCCAGCAGCACAAGCTCTTTTGCCTGTTCCCTGTCTTCACAGAAAGTAAAACGCAGCACACTGTCCGCCGCCTGTTCCTGCAGCGAAGCAACGATGTCACTGCTCCAACTGCCCTGCTCCGCACAGACCGCCGCCACCGCGCCGCCGCCCGCACTGCGTTCCAACAGCCCCACCGCGCCGCCCGCAACAGGAATCAGCAGCAACAGGCCGATATAGGCCGGCTGCCTTAAAAGCCGTCTGGCAAGAAGCCCGATCCATATGAAATACTGCTTGATGCGAAAAACCTCTTTCTCCTTCACGATACCGTCTGTTCCTTTCGCCTGCGGCGAGGGGCTAAGCCCCGGCCCGATTTACCTGAACTACAGCCAGTACAAAGTTGCAGGCTGCACTGTTTCCCTGCAGCACAAAGCCCTGAACCGCACTGTCTCTCAGCAGCACAAAGTTCTGAACTATACTGTTTTCCTATATATGTCGAAACATTTCCTCAACCGCGGTACTGCCGACAGCGGACCAGCACTGCCGCAGCGCCGGACAACAGCGTGTAGCTGCACAGCAAAACGGGGCATTGTCCCATCCGCCAGACACTTTGTCCCGTCAGGATCCCGCCGGCAGCCTGGATCAGACAGGCCGCCGGCAGCCGTTCTCCCACAGTACGCACCGCTTCCGGCAGGAATGCGGCGGGCACCAGCCCGCCCGATAAATACATCAGGCCCACAGTAAACACAAAGACCAGCAGAATGCCGCTTGCCCTGCTGCCCGCCAGGCTAAGAAGCAGATAGACAAAAGTACTGACCGCCGCCACGATCAGCGCCCCATTCCCCAGCCCGACACCGACTGTGGCCCCGACCGCACGGCCCGCTGTCAGCTGTGCCGCTACGGTTCGTGGCAGAACATACCGGAGCGCCACCCCAATCGCCCCAAACAAAAGGCAGGCCAGCGCCGCCGTACACAAAAAGCCGCACATCCACTGACAAAAGCACTGCCAGCCCTGTCCGGCCCCCTGCCGGCCCAGCTGCCGGCAAAATGCCGACGGCTCCCGCTGCACCACAGGATACAGGGCCATCCCCGCCAGCATCAGAAAGAGGACGATACCGGATGCCAGATAAAACTGTATTCCATTCAATGCACCGAACACGGACACCGTCTCGCTGTCAAAAAGAGCCAGTCTGTCCAGTGCAAACGCCAGATTATAGCTGTCGATCTGTGCCTCGATTCCGGACAACTGCTCCGTCAGCCCGTAAGCGCGCGCCATATCCCCGGCACCGTAAATCTGCGCCTGCGCCACCCGTAACAGGCCGGCCCCCGACTCCGTCAGTTCCCGAAACAGCATGGCTTCCAGGCCGGCATGTCTGCAAAACCAGATATCCACCGACGGATTGACGCCGTTCATGATCCCTTCCACCAGCTGTTTAGGCAGGACAATGAGCACCGCCACATCCCCTTTTTCCAGCAGGGCGAATCCTTCTTCCTCCGTGGTCTGCCGGAAACTGCACAACCTGGACACACTCTCCATGTTTTCCACATAAGAAAGCGCCATCCTTGTAAGCCTGTTATCCTCCTGTGACGCCACTGCAACCTCCACCGAAACAGCCAGCGGCTCTTTGTCCGCACTTTTTACACCACAAAAAGCAATCGTGCCTATGAGAATCATAAGCAGGATTGCCTGCAGCAGCATACGCGGAAACATCCGCAGCGTCTTCTTCACTTCCAAACACAGATATTGCCATTTCAGTTTCATACCGTTTTCGTGATCCTTACCGTCTTACGTCCGCCATACCTGCCGGTCAGGCTCCCCGGCACTGATATCCGTGTACATATCCAGCAGACCGACCGTCTCCGTGGCCGGCCTGCCGTACATATTACAGCACTTGCGGGAAACATTCTTCGGCTCCTCTTCCTTCTCATCGAAGCTGACGCTCATACGGTATACACCCTGGTCAAACTCCGAATCCAGATGCTGCAAAAGCTCCTCGATCATCGCCTCATCGCTCATATTGGTTGTCTCGTCTTTTTTCATGTCACTTTCCTCATTGATTACCTTTTTTCACTTTTCATATGTCCGCGTACCTGCCTACCACCACAGATAACTCAGATAGTTCAGCAGGCCGCCGTACTCGTCGTCAATCATATAGGCAATCTCCAGCCATTCTTCTTCCGTCATCTCAAAGAACGCCGTTTCCTTTTGCACCGTACTTGTGACCTCGCCGTCCAACGGCCCGACCACAACATTTCCTGTCACTTTGAACAGCTCTTCTCCGTCTATGTTCATGGCCAGCTTATCCAGCTCCAGTTCCAGACTACGCCCCCTGACGATATCATCCAGACTGCCCTCCAGAAGCAGCTCTATATCCTCGTTGTCATCCCACATGGAGAAATTGACTTCGAACGCATCCCTGACCGCGTCGCTGTTCAGCATATATTTCATCCTCAGCAGAGATTCCTGCTCCTCCATAATATCAATATCCAGATCCGTCCTGTTGGTATCGTCTGACGGTGTCTGGAGAATCTGGTAATGAATGGAGCGCTCAACACTGTCTGCGCCGCAGACGACTACATCACCCTGCATCTTGTCTATGCTTCTTTCCTCTCCCAGAAAATGAAGGGAACATTCCACGGAAGCCTCGCCGTCCAGCATTTTTACCGGTTTCTCGAAAGCAATGCTCTTAATGTGGTTCTGCCTGTCAATCTCAAACAACACGCTGATATCGGAATCGATCAGTCTGTCATATGCCTCCCACCAGATCATTTCATCAGCCATCGTATAGAGCGATTCGTAACTCTCCAACATATCCCGGAGCAGATCATCCGTCTCCTTTGCCGGAAGGACAATGCGGTAGAATCCCTTTTTTGCCTTCTCCAGCACCATCTTCTCCCTGCATGCTTCCAGATCCTTACTGTAACGATCTGTAAAATCGGCCATATCCTTCCATTCCCGCAGGGAGAACCTATCTTCTTCATCCGCAAAAAAGTCGAATGAAAAGTCCTCCATATCACTGTATCCCGTCACATCTGTCCAAATGGAGCTGTTATACTGGCTTACCACATCCTCATTTTCGATATACATGTTTTCCAGAAACAATTCCGGAATGGAAAAACAGAGCGCTTCCTCGTCCGCGTACAGATTCAGATGCGCGAACTCATAATTCATCACGCTGAGACTGGTATCGGCACTCATCTTTTTGTTCTGAACATCCTTGTAGCACTCCGTATCAATGCCCAGAGTGGCGCCGTACATCTCCTCGGCCGAAAAATTGAACCGTGTGCTCACATAACTGCCCTCTGTCGCCGCCATCAGCACAATATCTTCCATACCTAGTTTCTCCGCCAGAGGATCCCTGCTCTGCTGTGCCTCCCGGGTCAGATTCTGTATGCCTTTACCGAGTTTGTAGGCCGCCGTGCTCCTGAAATAAGCCACGCCGATACCGACAGCGGTAAAAACTACCGCCACCACACATGCCACTGCGATCAAAATCTTAAACGCCGTTGTCTTCTTCGGATTCTGTGGCATGTACTGCTGTTCCTGCGGCCCGTAGGAAATATCCGGATTCCCCCATTTCATGTCCGGAATCGGGATCTCCGGCGGCATGGTATTTCCGTACGGATCGTTCTGTCCGGTTTGATTGTTCTGCTCATTCATCCTGTTTTCATCCATTCTCATCTTCCCCTTATTTTTTGCAAAATATCCGCCCTGCCGCCTGCTGCACTGTCACCTGCCGGCCGGCTGAACCGTTCATCCGCTGCTCTTTTGGCACATTCCTCTGCCGCTGCGCCTGCATACTCACATCCTGCCGGTCAACGCTGCTCCCCGCAGACTGTTATCTACCTGCTGCAGACGTCCATCCTTCATAACGTACAATTTGTCGCACAGCGCCAGTTCGCTCTCCTCATGCGTTGTGATGACTACAGTGCCTTTCCGTTCCAGATATACCTGCAGGTATTTCCTTATATCCTCCTTGCAGAGCAGATCCAGCGCCGCGCTGGGTTCATCCATCAAAAGCACCGGCGGCATTCCGGCCATGGCAATCCCGATGCTGACCCGTTTCTTCATACCGCCCGACAGCCTGCTCACCTGCTTCTTACTGAACGACCCGATTCCGAGCAGACAAAGGAATCCCTGTTCCAGTTCCTGACGCAGCTGCTTCTTATCCGGATACCACAGGCGCAGGTTATCATAGACGGTCAGTTCCGGTATCAAAGGATTCTCCTGCGGCACATACCCTGTCATCCTGCGGATCACTTCCTGATCGCACCGCATCCGGCCGCCTGACGCATCGCTCCACGCCGCACGGCCATAATAGGACACCTGCCCGGATTCCGGCTTCAATGTCCCCGCAAGAATCGGATTCTTGCGGGGACATTGAAGC
>VSOD01000549.1:1086-2713 GCA_009774655.1 Lachnospiraceae bacterium | reverse complement strand
GGCAGAATGGAGGTATGGTTGATGGGAATCAGCAGATATAACAGCGAGGGATACAGCGACCCGACGAGCCATGCGGCACTGTCGGGGATCAGGAGGGAAGAAAGGGCGGCGAGGCGGGCATACCGGCCGCTGGTCTATATATGCTCCCCGTTTGCCGGGGACACAGAAAAGAATACGGAGAAGGCGAGACGGTACAGCCGGTTTGCGGTGAAAAACGGCGCGATACCGCTTGCGCCGCACCTGCTGTTCCCGCAGTTTTTGGATGACACAAAGCCTGCGGAGCGGGCAATCGGTATGTTCATGGGGATGGTGCTTTTGGGGAAATGCGAGCAGTTGTGGGTGTTTGGGAAGAACATATCCACGGGGATGGCGGCGGAGATCGAGAAGGCGGAAAAGCGGGATATGGTGATCCGTTACTTTACAGAAAATTGTGAGGAGGTTGTGTAAATGCAGTTGGATAAATATCTTGTGAGCAAGGGCGGGATGTTCTGTGCATTGGAGCCGGGGATGGAAAGCTGGTACAGGCGGTGGGGAGCCCCTGTGGACCGGAGTATCTATGACACAATCGAGATGACGGACGAGGAGCTGAACGCGCTCCTCCCGCAGATCGAAACGATGAAGTACAGCGGATCGGACCTGATGCTGGAGCCGTCGTTGAAGGAGTTTGTGCTGAGAATGAAGGATTCCTCCGGGCGCGGGGAAAACACGGTGCTGTTCAGGGAAACGCTGATGCCGGAGGCGGGGCCGGTCCGGGATGGGGAGCTTTCCCGGACTGACAGGCCGCTCCTTGACGCCTATTTCTTTTTCGGGAAGGGCAGCACTGCGGATGTCGTGGTCAATATGGGCTCCTGCAGGTTCGAAGACGGGAATGGGAAATATACGACCTGCACATACCAGCGCCCGGTCTGGGCAAGGGACTGGCAGATCATGGAGGACAGATACCTCATCGACCTGTTCCGCTATATTAAGTTCGGCTATATGCTGATACAGAAGGCGCTGTATGAACGCCCCGTGGTGTTCAGCGAGGCCTCATCCCGGAAGGTAAGCCGCCCGGCATACAGCCCAAAGGGGAACCGGAAGAGGAAGAGGGTGGTGAAGGCCGTCCGGGTGATGCGCACCAATGCGGAGGAATTTGCCAGATATGCAGAGAAGCAGCGGAAAATATCCTGCCCGTGCTGGGGAGTCATCGGCCACTGGAGGAACTGTAAATCCGGGAAAAAGGTATGGGTGCGCCCGCACAGGAAAGGCCGGGAGAGGGATAACCCGGCGGCATACAGCCCGAAGGAATACCAGCTTGCAGGGGAAAAGGAGGCGAGATCATGAGGATGACATTGTACAGGTCAAACAGCAGGGGGAATGCGAAGAACTGCAGCTATCCCGTCAAGTGTGTGGTAGACAATGAGGAGGACTGCCTGGCAGCCACGGCGTTCGACCATGTGTGCGGGAAGTTTAAGGGCAGCTACCGCAGCGTGGACAATTTCGAGGAGGCGGACTGCAGCGTGGCGGACTGCGACAACAGCCACAGCGACAATCCAAAGGACTGGGTGTACCCGGAGGACATGGCGGAAAAGCTGCCGGAGGTCAGCTATGCCATCCTCCCAAGCCGGAGCAACATGAAGCCGAAGGG
>VSOD01000549.1:0-1076 GCA_009774655.1 Lachnospiraceae bacterium | reverse complement strand
GTCCGCAAGGCCGAGGTTCCATATGTATTTCCCGCACGACCCGGTCACGGATGCGGAGGCTTATGCCGCTCTGAAGAAAGCCATACAGCAGAAGTTCCCGTTTTTTGACGGCAATGCACTGGATGCCGCACGTTTCATTTTCGGGAATGCAACAGAGGAGATCATCTGGCATGAGGGGGAGATCACCATTGACTGTATCGTGAAGCCCCAGGGCGGCAGGGAGATACCGCAGGGGCAGAGGAACGCCACCATGTCCCACTTTGCGGGGCGCGTGGTGAAACGGTATGGGGCTACGGAAAAGGCGCATGAGATCTTCATGGAGGAGGCGGCAAAGTGCAATCCGCCCCTAGAAGAAACGGAACTTGCCATGATCTGGCAGAGTGCCTGCCGCTTTGCGGAAAAGGTCCAGGGGCAGGAAGGGTATGTTGCCCCGGATGCATACAATGACGAGTTCGGGCGGGAATCGCTGAAGCCGGGGGATTACTCCGACATCGGGCAGGCGAAGGTTCTGACCAGGGAATACGGCGTGGAGCTTCGGTACACGGCGGCCACGGACTATCTGCGTTTCTGCGGGCAGTATTGGGTGGAGTCCAAGCAGCAGGCAGTGGGAGCGGCGGAGGAGTTCCTTGACCTTCAGCTTGCGGACGCCAAGGATGAGATCGCCCGGACGAAACAGGCGCTCATGGATACGGGCATTTCGGAAGATGCCATCACTTCCGGCGGCAAGTCGCTGGAGAAGAAGATCAGCAGCGGGCAGATGGACGCCTACCTTGCGTATCTGTCCGCCCAGGCGTATAAGGCATTCGTGATGAAGCGGAGGGATATGAAGTATGTGGTCTCCGCCCTGCAGGCGGCGAAGCCGATGCTGGAGATCAGCGTGTCAGACCTTGACAAAGACGGGTTTCTGCTGAACACGCCGGACGGCACCTATTACCTCCCGGATGGGCTGGAGGGGAAGCGTGACCACAGCCCGGAGGATTATATCACGAAGATAACGGCGGCGGCTCCCGGCGATAAAGTGTAGATTCTGTGGCTGGATTCTCTGGACACTATTTTCTCAAAAGACAGGGAAATGA
>VSOD01000548.1 GCA_009774655.1 Lachnospiraceae bacterium | reverse complement strand
ACAGTTTTTGCATTGGTAGTCTCATGAGTGCTCCTTTGGTAGTTATTAAAAGGCCTTTCACTAATAGTACAATCCGCAAAATAAAAAGGTTACAATTTTTTTAAAAAAATTTGTATATAAGTTCCAAATGCAATATTTAATGTTGACAACGGCGTAGTCAGGTATTAACATATATTTAGCAATACAAAGCGTTTAGAAACCGATAAAATGGAAGGTCCCACAAAACACTCTGCCATAAAGTTATAGTAAACGAAATTTCTAATGTCATTAACTATAAGAAATATTTGCACAAGAGGTTTTCGGTACAAAGTATCGGGGAGAACAGGAAGGAATGAGGAATGCAGGAAAAATATGAAAGGCAGATGAAGAAAGGGGTTCTGGATATGCTTGTCCTGCAGCTGCTTACGGCGGAGAAGAAATACGGCTATCAGCTGATCATGGAGCTGCGGGAAAAGGCCGGTGATATTTTCGGCTTAAAGGAAGGAACACTCTACCCTATTCTCTACCGTCTGGAGGAAGAGAAACTGGTGGAGAGCAGATGGTTTGAGGCGGAGAATAAGCAGATACCGCGGAAATATTATCTGATGACGGATAAGGGACGGCAGACTCTGGCCGAAATGTATCAAAGCTGGCGGCAGATCGCGGACGGCGTGGAGCGGTTGATGAACCGGGAGAAGAATGAGGGTGCAGGAAAGGATAAGTGAAATGGATGCAGAGAAATATGTAAAGAAAATTGTCAGGAATCTGAAATGCACAGGAGCGAAGAAGAAGGAAATCGGAGACTCGCTGTTGTCTGATATTGCAGCCCGCAGAGAACAGGGGGAGGCGATGGAACAGATCATGGAAAGTATGGGTTCACCGGAGGAGATCGCGGAGGCTTTCAGCCAGAATCTTTCCGATGCCGACAGGAAGGCATACAAAAGACGACGGATCGGGATGACCATTGGGCAGATTGTGGCAGCCCTTGTATTTTTGTCTGTTCTGGCATGGTGGATGATCCCGAAACCGGCGGCGCTTGGCGATGATCTCTCGCAGGAAGCAGTTACCGCCAGTGTGGAGAATGTGATCGTCATGTTGAACCAGAATGATTTTGACGGGTTGCAGGAGCTGGCGGTTGACGAATTAAAGAGCAAGCTGACACAGGAAACATTGGACGAAGTACGAAAGAGTATCTCCGAAGACTGGGGCGAGATGCAGTCGATCGGGAAGGTATACATGCAGGGTGTGAAGCAGAAGGGTAAAGTGATTGTTGTCACACAGGTTGACGCGGTCTATGAAAATATCAGTGTGGTTTATACGATTTCTTTCGATGAAGATCTGAGGCTGGGAGGGCTGTACATGCGATGAATACAATGATGACAGCATTTGTGATATGGGCGTTGGCAGGCGGCGTGATGGTCGCTTTCGGCATTTATGCTTTTTACTCAAAAAGGGCGCTGCCCTTTGGATTCTGGGCGAATGCCAAAGTGTTTGAGGTAAGCGATGTGCGGGCATACAACCGTGCTTTGGGGAAGTTGTGGTGTGTCTTCGGCGTATGCTTTGTGCTGCTGGGGCTTCCCCTTTTGGGAGGGCAGAACTCTCCGTATATTATCCTGTCCATTCTGGGATGTATGGTGGAAGCGATCGTGGCGATGGTCGTGTATGTGACGGTGATCGAGAAGAAATACCGCACCAGATAGCCGGAAATTCTCTGATGATGAAATTTCTAATGTCGTTAACTATAGTTATCCGAATTTATCCAACCGGGAATTTGTGACTGTGACGCTTCGGAATGGAGGAAAAGATGGGATTTTGGGTATTTATGATCGTGGCCGACATGGTGATGCCTCTTTTGATGGTGATCATGGGGCGTGTGTTCGTTAAGCATCCGCCGAAAACGATCAACAATGTGTACGGCTACAGGACTGTTCTGTCCAGAAAGAACCAGCAGACATGGGATTACGCGCATGATTGCTGCGGCAGATTGTGGCAGAAGACGGGCCTGGTCATGTGCCTTTTGACGTTGTTGGTCGCCCTGCCGGTCAAAGACAGAGGAGATACTGTCGTGGGCTGGATACTGGGTATCTGGGTGTGCGTGCAGTGTGCCGTATTGATCTTGACAGTGCCCGCGGTGGAGCGGAAGTTGAAGAAAAGATTTGATGGAGACGGGAATCTTTTAGTATAGGCTGGTGGTCGTATGGGGAGTGGAGAAGAGACTGTGGAAATCAGGACAGTGGAGCAGATACAGGAATCAGCGGGAATGCGAAAGGCACAGCAGTTACAGTCAATGCAGAAGGTACAGCAACTGCGGATTGCGGGGCTGTGCTGTGATCTGGTTCTGCCCGGGGACTATGAGCGGGGGCGGATACGGTATCCGGTGCTCTATGTCAACGGAGAGGTACCTGCGCAGGAGATTCTCGCGGAAGTGAAACGGGCAGGCGGCCGGACGGATTTCATTCTGCTTTGTGTCAGACCGGACAGTTGGAATGATGATTTCACGCCGTGGCCTGCGCCGGCCTTCCGTAGAGACGAGGAGCCGCCGCAGGGCAGGGCGCAGACATATCTTGCCCGGCTGGCGGGAGAGATCAAACCATATATGGATATGCATTACCGGACGAAACCAGAGCCGGAGCATACGGCGCTGGCGGGCTATTCTCTTGGTGGTCTGACGGCGCTTTATGCGCTCTATCAGACTGACAGCTTCGGGTGGATCGCCAGTCTTTCCGGGTCGCTGTGGTATGAC
>VSOD01000547.1 GCA_009774655.1 Lachnospiraceae bacterium | reverse complement strand
GATTATGCCCAGGCAGCAGAAAAATACCAGGTATCCTACCAACAGATTTACCAATGGACAAGGAAATACCAGTCAAACGGCGTAGAAGGGCTTATTGACAAAAGAGGGAAAAGAAAATCTGAAACAGAAATGTCGGAACTGGAGAAGCTGCGTGCGGAAAATAAGCTTCTTCAAGCGGAAAAGCGCAGAGCCCAGCTGGAGGTTGCTTTCTTAAAAAAACTCGACGAAATCGAAAGGAGGCGGTTCTAAGCCAGACACAAAATGAAACGGTTTATCTGGCGATACAGGAAATATATGACGAGCAGGGATGCTCAATATCAGAACTCTGCAGATTTGCGGGAATTTCGCGTTCTGCTTATTATAAATGGCTGAACCGAAAACCAAGTGAAAATGAGAAATTCAACCAGAAATTATGTGTCCTTATCAGAGATGCGTACGAGGAAAAAAGCGGGATTCTGGGTTACAGGCAGATGACGATTAAATTGAACCGTGAAAATGAATTTCAAGTCAACGCAAAGAGAATCTTGCGCCTTATGCGGATTTTACATCTGAAGTCTGTGTGCCGGCGCAGGAGAAGAAACTATGTAAAATCAACGCCAGAGGTTACTGCCGAAAACATCTTAAACCGGGAGTTCCATGCGCAACGTTTTGGGGAAAAATGGCTTACAGATGTAACAGAGATGAAATATGGAGCCAGTGGGAAGGCATACCTGAGCGCCATTCTGGACTTGGCAGATAAAAGTATTGTTTCCTTTGTCATTGGACATTCCAATAATAATGCCCTTGTTTTTGAAACCTTTGACATTGCCCATGAAAACCATCCAGATGCAAAGCCTTTATTCCACAGTGACCGTGGGTACCAATACACCTCAAAATCCTTCCGCAAAAAGCTTAACAAAGCAGGAATGACGCAAAGCATGTCAAGAGTATCCCGATGTATTGATAACGGACCAATGGAAGCGTTCTGGGGGATGCTGAAATCAGAAATGTATTACCTGAAGAAATTTCAAACATATGAGGAACTAAAGGAGGCCATATCCGATTACATAGATTATTATAATAATCATCGGTATCAGAAGCGCTTAAACTGTATGACGCCGATAGAATATAGAAACTATTTGAAGGAGGCTGCATAAAAACTCTGCCAGTCCTTTTTTGTGACTGGCAGGCTAAAATTTTTATTTTTTTAATTGTCTACTTGACAGGGAGCGGTTCATTGCTCACTCGTTCATCGGCTCTGCGTCTATGCGTCTGGCTCTGTGATGACTGACATATTCAGTTGTTTTACATTGATTAGCATTTCTCGCTTACACTTCGGACAGTATAAAGGATAGTTTTTTAAAACAGTATCTTCTCGTACTCTGTTACGAGTTTTATTGCCGCATACAGGACATCGCAACCATTCAATCTTCATTGTATCCTCCCTATTTCTTTAAAGCGAATACAACGCATTTTCATAATCTTTAACGTAATATCGAATATTTTTTCTTCCTTTTTGGATAACCGTATGTCCTTCTTTTTCAAGCATTTCTTTCTGTGCTTCGATACCACCGGGATACTTTGCGTTTAATTCTCCATTTGCTTTCAATGTTCGCCAATACGGCGTTTTATCATTTTTTCGCTGAAAACTCGCCCATGCAACAATCGAAACAAATACTCCTGCCGTAATCGGCTCTGTAATATCTGCACCACTTGCCTTTGCAAAATGTTCTCTTATTACGCCTACCGTCAACAGCTTTCCATAAGGTACGAGCCGCATTACTCTGTCATAATCAATCGGCGGTGCAAAATACATTCTGTCTCCACCATATTTTTCTATGCTTTTTTCATCCGTAATAACTTGAAACTTAGGCATATCCTTACTATCATTCAACATTGCATTAAAATCTTTTTTATCTTCATTTGCCATAGATAAACACCTCCTGCACAAGAGCATAATCCAAAAGTAAAATATAGGCAATGAGACAGTTTGAAAAATCTATATATTTTTTAATAACAAATCCTTTGCGTCAATCAAGCTTTCCTGTCTACATTTAGGGCAGTAAAGAGGAAAGCTTTTTAACTCTGTATCTGCCCGTATCTGTAACCTTGTTTTATTCCCGCAAACAAAACACCGTACCCATTCTGAAATCACATTTGCCATATCATTTACCTTCTTATCTGATTTAAAAGAATACAAACACGGCAACAAGGGATATTGCGTTTCCGAGAATGTGTGAAAAGGTACTGATAACGCAATTCTCGGATTTTTGATAAATCACTGAAAAAATCAAGCTGTCAATGAATACAGCGGCAATGTCATAAGTTACAATTCCTATGTTTCCAACAGCAATATGTCCTGCGGCAAAAGCAACGGACGACAAAACTGCACAAACCCAAAACGGAAATATTTTTGAGGATTTTCCAAAGAAGAATCCTCGGTATGCAATTTCTTCACCAAATGCCGCAATAATAACTTGACCCATCAGCAGTGCAATCTTATCGAAAGACAGTATAGAACTCGTCCGCTCCATTACATGAGCAACAAATTCTCCACTGAAAACCATGTTTCCCACAACAAGCGTTGCAATACCACTTGCACTTGGCAGCAACATCCAAATAATCACACCCGGCTTTTTGAGATCCACCGCAATGGTATTGAAACGCAAACCCGATTCGGAGCCTCGTGTTTTGTCGACAGTTTCTGTAATAAAGAAAAACGCTATTCCTACAAACACGGAATATCC
>VSOD01000546.1 GCA_009774655.1 Lachnospiraceae bacterium | reverse complement strand
ATTATGGATTATCTGACGGATTTGATGCCGGTAACAGTAATAGCGGGAAAGCCGGGATTTTTTTTGGAGGCGGCAGATCTGTTAAAACAAATTGCACCGGAAAAGATACGTATTATTTCGGTCATACATGGCGGTGAAGAACACCTTTACAGGCTCTATGACAAATATATGACTCATACAGATTTTTTTGTCGCAGTAAGTGAGGATATTAAAGGAGACTTAATAGCCAGGGGTGTGCCGAAGAGAAGAATCGCTTCTATCACATGCCCGGTTGCGTGTGAGGAAAAGATGAAGCGTATTTACACAACAGATGTATGCCTGCCTGTCAGAATAGGCTATGCAGGAAGGATCGTTGTAACGCAAAAGAGAATGGATTTAATGCTGAAAGTCATTGAGAAGCTGGAAGAGAGAAAAGTGCCTTATATCTTTGAAATAGCAGGAGACGGATCTTATATAGGACAAATGAAAGAGAGGGTGATTGCCTCCGGCTGGGGCGAGCGTGTGCGCTTTGTGGGACTTCTGCCGAGGGAGCGCATTCCCGAATTCTGGAGAAGGCAGGACATTTATGTGAATATAGCGGATTCGGAAGGCAGGAGCATATCCCAGCTTGAAGCAATGGCGAACGGTGTCGTTCCGGTGGTGACATGCACATCCGGAACACGGGAAGACATTTGTGATAACGGCAACGGATATCTTGTGGAGATCGGAAATTATGTGAAGATTGCAGACAGGATAGGATATCTTGCGAAACATAGAGAATTGCTGCCTGAATTTGGAGAGAAAGCCCATAATGTGGTATATCAGAAGTGTCGAAAAGAAGTACATACTAAATTCTGGGAGGAGTTATTGAAAAGTGACGATGGATATCATTGATTATGGGATACAGCAGGAAACGTATTTTTTAGAAAAGGGAGAGATAAAGGAACAGACGTGGACAGATTTTGAGCATGCGAGAAGCGGGAAGAAGATTTTTCTATTTGGAATCGGAGCGGGAGCTGATTATTTTTTCAACAAATACAAAAACGAATATCATCTCGCAGGTATCTTGGACAATGATAAACGATGGCACGGATTCACGGCAGGTGATATTATTGTGGAAGCGTTTGATTCTGCAAATGAAAAGGTAAGAATTTTGCCTGTTGCCATGTTGGACAGTTATGTAAAAGAAGACATTCTTGTTCTTATAACGAGTACGAAATATTATAAGGAGATGGCGGAACAGCTTCTGGCCCTGGGGGTCACGGATTATTATGTGCTGTTAATGATGGAGGCGAACCGGAGAAAACAGTATCCTGAGGTTAACAAAGATGTGGATATTAATACCGGAATGAGATGGTATGCGGAGGTTTGCTGTAAGAAACCGATCCAAAGGAATAAGATTGTCTTTCGGTCTTTTGACACGTATTCTGATCATGGTAAATATATTACAGAACAATTGTTAAAAAGAAGTAGTAAACTTGATATTGTGTGGGTATTGAAGGATCTGCAGGAGGAAGTGCCGGAGGGAGTGCGGATTGTCTGGATAAGAAACTGGAAGAAGTATATTTATGAAATGGAGACTGCGCATATTTGGGTGATAAATACTTTGATGCCACCGGAAATTATAAAGAGGAAAGGGCAGATATATATTCACACGAAACACTGGGCGAGTATAACATTAAAAAAATTTTATTTGGATGCATCTACGATCACTGATGTGCCAGCGGATGTAGAGCGCTGGAGATATAACGGACAGTGCATGGATTATGTGTTGACGGGGAGCTGTTTTGATACGGAATCTTTCAGGAGAGGATTTGCGTTTCAGAAAGAAGCGGTGCAGGTGGGTTCGCCCAGAACGGATGCGATGTTTCACCCGGACGAGTGCAGAAGAAAAGTGACCGGACATTATCATCTGGAAAAAGACCATAAATTCCTTTTGTATGCGCCGACATACCGATATAATAGGGAGAAAACAGGTGTGCATTCGGCGGAGGCGAGAAATATCGGATTGGATTATGCTCTGATCAGAAATGCCCTGTCACTTAGGTTTGGCGGTGAATGGGATATCTTGCTCAGGCTGCATCCGAGTGTCGCCGGAGAGAGCAACAGATTTGCAGAGGGCAGTTATGTGGTGGATGTAAGTGCCTATCCGGATAGTGAGGAGCTTGCATCTGCGTGCGATATTATGATATCTGATTATTCCAGCATTATGTTTGAACCAGCGTTTGTCAAGAAGCCGGTATTTTTATTTGCTACTGATAAGGCGGAATATATTGACCATGAGTATGACCTTCTACTGGATTATAATGAACTTCCGTTTCCGATCGCAGAAACGAATAAGGATTTAGTACATTGTATTAAGGGGTTTGACCAGGTGGCATATGAAAGCCGGGTGACGGCTTTTCTGGAACAATACGGTGTGAGGGAAGACGGCCATGCCAGCGAAAGGGCGGCAGAATTTATTTTACAAGTGATTCATATGTAATAGTGACTTTGGAGTATACAGAATAAAGGGTAGAATGGAGAGCAGTATGAAGAGAATAGACAATCCATTGATCTCAGTGATCATGCCTTCTTATAATGTGAAAAAATACATAAGGACATGTATGGAGAGTGTTCTCTCACAGACGCTGCAGGATATGGAGATTCTGATCATTGATGCCGGTTCTGAGGATGGTACTTTGGAGGTCTTACAGGAGTATGCGGACAGGGATGATCGAATTTGTCTCGTCCACTCAGAAAAGAAGAG
>VSOD01000545.1 GCA_009774655.1 Lachnospiraceae bacterium | reverse complement strand
GAATATGCAATATTAATACCACAGTGATTTAGCCGCTGCATTGTATCGCATGAATATCTCAAATCCAGCGTTACTTGCCACAATATCTGCGGATTTAATCATAAATGGTACTGCTGATGAGATTATGAAAGAACGCAAAACGGAAATATTATACTGCAATCAAATTGTAAATGAAATGCGAAACGGTTACATCGTTGAAAGTAAACTTACTTGCCAAATCCAGTATTTACTCTTACCCGATTACTTCACAGGAAAAAGTTTTGAAATCTACGCGTTACAAGCAGGTGTACAAGTATATGGCGCCGAAAGATTTACAGTCGGTAATAAACCTGCTGATAAAACTGCAAGAATTTCAGTCATAACGCACCCAACCATCAATGACTTAACAGAGGGGATACAGCGCCTAAAAAAGTATTATCATAAAGAATAGAATGCGCGTTGTTTTCGGTGGGGCGATGTGCTATACTTGTAACCAACAAAATCGACATTTGGAGGCGGGAATACTATGATAAAGCATATATGTATGTTTACATTAAAAGAGGATAATAGAGAAAAGAATATTATTGAATTTTTTGAAAGAGCTGAAAAGTTAAGAGAATTAGAGATAATAAAACAATTTAATATAGTTAGAAATGCGGAAAGAACACCAGTTTCTAATTATGATGTTGCTCTAATTTTTGACTTCGATACAGTAGAAACATTAGATGAATACCAAAAATCACGACTACACATGGAATTTGGAGAATTTGTATATTCCATTAGAGTTGAAAGAGCCTGTATTGATTTTGAAATTTGATTTTGCTAAAAATCGAAATTTTATGGAGGAACAGAAAATGAATTGCAATATTAGTTCACTTTATATCTGTGTAGAAGATATGGATAGGGCAATAAAATTCTATGAAGATTTATTTGAACAGTCGGTTACGGAACGTGATAATATATATAGTGTATTTGCTTTAAATGGTTTTCGATTTGGTCTATTCGCATATAAGATTGTCAACGAGAAACACACTTTTGGAAGTAACTGTTTACCAAGTATCGGTGTGGAGAACCTTGATATACTTAATGCAAAAATCAATGGCAAAGAAATATGTTATCCGTTGACTAAAATAGGTAAAAATTGGGTTGTTGAGTTTGTTGACTCAGAGGGTAATCACATTGAAATGACTACATCTTCATAACAAATAATCATTTGTGGAACTGAAAAACAGACATTGGCTAATTTGAAAGGAACAGCATCATGGAAGAATTAAAAACGATTATGGAGAAATACGCTGCATCTGGCTGGGATTTAATATCTGTTCCTGCCCAACAATGGTTAGACGGAAAAGCTGATAAAGACGCCTTAGTATCAGCAATCAAACAGGCAGACAAAGAATGTGGAAGCTGTGGCTGTAATTTAGACCCACTGTATAAAAGAACTTTAGAACTGCTTTGACAGCACTATCAATTCAATCTGTCATCTGAAAACTACATAAGCACCCCCAAAATACCGCTGCATGGACAAAATCCAGACAGCGGCATTTCCTTGTCAGCGTTTCCGGCTTCCTAAAGGCGAATCCCTATAGATACCGGATTTTTTCATGATGTTTTTCAAGTCCGTGCGTTCTTTTTCGGTCAGCTTTTCATAGCTGATTTGAAGCTGTGAACACATGACATAACAGAATTTATCAAGGGCGTTCCCCGGAAAGCGCATGGCTTTTTCTACATCTGCAATTATTTTTAGAGTGCTGGAATCATCCGGCGCACTCTCCGCATCAGCTTCATGTGCCAGTCGGATATCGTGGAGGATTGCGTCCCACTCCTTATGCGTGACATGGCAGAAATAATCTTCTTCCTGTATCTGCGAAGCCTGCAATGCTTTCAGTGTTGTATCTTCCTCCATGTAAGCATCGCTTACATTGGGCTGGTATTTCTGCCGGATTTCTGCCCTCACAGCCTCAAGCGAAGCATTGATGTCCTGAAAGCGCATGGTGGCGATACCGTCCACATATATTTCTGCATCTGTCATAAGGGCGGTGAAATTTTCGTGTGTGGCAATTTCGCAGAGCAGACGGTTGTTGATGCGCCCGCTTTTTAACAGTTCCACCATGTCATCACTTAAATGCAGTTCCGTAAGTCCGGCATTTGGACGGTTCCTGTTTTCAGTTGCGCATAAAAGATAATCCGTGGAAACACCGTAAAATTCCGCAAGCTTCAGGATGGATTTGTGGCTGATTTCTTTTCTATCATCATTCTCATAGCTGCCGAGGGCGGACTTTGAAATTTTTGTCAGCTCCGCAAGTTCTTCCAGCTTTAAATGCCGCTCTGTCCGTAAGTCTTTGAGCCGTTCCTGTATGGTTATACCCTGCTTCATGGTCTTATCCCCTTTCCGGCGGCTTGTTGCCCACCGCCATACTGATTATACCACACCATTCCGCAAACGTGGAATTTTTAGATTTTTTCATTTGATTCCTGATTTATGGAAATACGGGAATGGGAACAAAAATGTTCTATGATAGTATCAGTTCATCGATGGATTACTCCAATCGCATGACCGGGCTGATGGGATATGCTCCCCAGACGATGTGCCGCCATGAACTGTGAAAGGAATGAAAATCCCCGCCGCAGCGAGCGCACCAGAGGGAGCAAAACGCTGCCGGAGGAACCGGGGGCAGGAACGGCATCAGGAAGAACCGGCTGGACTGTACTGAAATATGAGTAACACAGTATGCAGGCAGAGGGATTACTC
>VSOD01000544.1:1441-2761 GCA_009774655.1 Lachnospiraceae bacterium | reverse complement strand
ATTTTTACGACGCATGATATTTTCTGGAAGCTGTCTAACCAGAAAGCATCTGCGTATTCTGGAAACGTGACTTTTTTTGTGACCGACCCAGAGGAATTGACGCACATTGTCAAGCAGGTAAAACAGATTTCATCTATTTCGTGGGAGGACTATTTTATCCGAATCAATGAATCGGAATACCAGTCAGTTGCATACCAAATCCAGACCTTAGAACAGCTTACGGGAATCATGCTTTTGGCGGTTATGCTTATCGGTATCATTGTGATTTTCCTTGTGCTTGCCATGCGGATAAGGAACAGAATACATGAAGCGGGGATATTGCTTTCCATAGGCACATCCGTTTCACAGATTACAATGCAGTTCATTTATGAAATTTTAATGGTGGCTGTATTGGTGTTTCTGGTATCTTTTCCACTAGGCAGTTTTGTCACAGGGCAGGCAGAGGAAGCCTTAAAAGGTATGGAAACAATCATCCATATGCCGCTTTCTCTGCAAAACATATTGTTGCAATTTCTGACAGAAACATTCGTTATCATATTCACGGTAATTATGGCATCCCTGCCAGTTGCCCGTATGAAGCCAAAAGATATTTTATCAAAAATGAGCTGACAGGAGGATAAAAATTATGAGTACATGGAAAAGAGCATTTTTATATACGGTTCGGAAAAAAGTAAAAACGGTTATTTTATTTTTTTTGCTGCTGGCAATGTCCACATTTACCTTAACTGGACTGTCTATCTATAAGGCAGCGGACAATTCAGCATACAGCCTGCGGCAATCCATAGGCGGGAGCATCCGCCTTGAATTAGATGAAAATAACCGTGCGAACTGGCAGTATCAGCAGGCGGCGGGAGGAACGATGGTCGCTTATACGGGAACTCCCATCACTGACAAGGATATTCAAGAGATACTGTCAGTAGATGGAATCAAGTCATACAATGGCTTGGGAGATGGCAGTGTTTTTGCAAAGGATTTTGAGTTTATATCGGGTTTCAGCTTTGGGGAGGGAAGCGATTACAGCAGGCTTCCATCCGTAACAAATTCAGAGTATTTCAACTTTTTTACCCGCAAGGCATTTCGGTTGGTGGAGGGGCGGCACATCAAAGAGGACGACGACCATGTTGTTTTAATCAGTACGGCAGTTGCAGAGAACAACAAGTTAAAGCTAGGCGATACCATTACCGTACAGTGCTGTTACGACAGTGGGGATTATCCCGATGTAACGCTGACAATCATCGGCATTTATGAGTATATGGGGGACTCTGAATCTTTTCATACGACCTCAACGGACAAGCGTAACCGTCTGGTTATCGACCATAA
>VSOD01000544.1:0-1341 GCA_009774655.1 Lachnospiraceae bacterium | reverse complement strand
GTTTCGCAGGGAATCAGCGATTTGATTTTCCATCGGGTAGCCGAATCGCAGGAGGCACCAGAAATAGAAGTTCCAGACGATGGTTCAGAGTATCTTGACATAACAGGGCAATATATCCCCTATGATACTTCTGAACTGGAAACGGTGGAGCGTGTTCGGGTAAATGTCAGACCAAGTGATTTGCTCTACATCTACATCTTTGGGGCATTACTTATTGCTGTTTCCGTTTCAGTTGCATCTATCACGGTCATACAGATGAAACCAAGAAAGATTTTATCACAAATGGATTAGGAGGATTTTACAATGAGCGTTTTGGAAATGAACAACATCCGTTATTCCTATGACAATAAGCGGAATGTATTAAACGGTATCAATATGGCATTAGATGAGGGGAAAATGTACGCTATCCTCGGACAGTCGGGATGTGGAAAGACCACGCTTCTGTCACTGTTGGGAGGTCTGGACAGCCCCGTAGACGGACAGATTTTATACGATGGACAGGACATTGAAAAGTTAGGGCTTGCCAATCACAGAAAAAATAATGTGGCATTTATCTTCCAGAGCTACAATCTGATTGATTATCTAACACCAAAAGAAAATGTCGCTTTGACAGCAAAGCTTTCACCGCAGCCAATTTTAGAGCGTGTCGGGCTGACCGAGGAAGAATGTAAACGAAATGTCTTAAAACTCTCAGGCGGTCAGCAGCAGCGTGTGGCGATTGCCCGTGCATTGGCTTCCGATACGAAAGTGATACTTGCGGACGAGCCAACTGGAAATTTAGACGAAGATACAGCGGCAGAGATTATCTCCATCTTGAAAGGATGCGCCCATGAAATGAATAAATGCGTGATTATTGTTACCCACTCGAACGACCTTGCAAAACAGGCGGACACCATTTTTCGGGTAAAGAAAGGGAAGTTGATTCAAGCATGATAGTGAGTGGTAATTGAAACATAAAAAATTGTAATTTCTAAAATCAAATTGTTGTAATCTCAAGTTATGTGAGATGAAAAGTCTGAAAATTTCATAAAAATAGGATTTGACAAACTGCTGGTTTTCATGCTAAAATGATTTGCACTAATTTTAAAGGAGAACAGTTTCATGAGCTTTTACATCACAAACGAACTTCCGCCTAAAAAGAAAATCAGCTCTGTACAATCAAATCCGATGAAACATTGTACAGAGTATAGCGTAATATAACACGTTAGGATTTCATCGGGAAATGCAGCAGTACATGAGAGGGATTTTATGTCTTTTTCATATATTGTTTCTTTTCCCGTACAAATTTGTGTGCAGCAGGCTATGGACAGTGTTTTGTCCGTAGCCTTTTGTTGTATATGG
>VSOD01000543.1 GCA_009774655.1 Lachnospiraceae bacterium | reverse complement strand
ATAAAATTTTTCAAAAAAGCCTTTAGAATATAGGCATCCAAATCCAAAGTCTTTGCATAATCCAAAAGCAAATTGAGAGAAAAGCAGAAAATACATGCAATACTTAGCTCTAACATATCCGTTGGTCTTAACAGAGATTTTTTTATGCTCATCCCTCTATCTCCTCGAAGTGTTCAGCTTTGCTTTATAAAGAGATTTTCCCGTCAGCATTGCGAAATAAAGCAGCATAGCAACCAGGATGATAATGCAGAAATCTCGCTGCGATGAATATGTCGTAAAGTTAAAGCCTTTTGTGCAAAGCTGCGCTGCCATATAGGAAATCGGGAACGGTATAGCTCTGTCAATCCAAACAAAGATTGCTTGTTTATGTTTTGATAGCACTCGTAGAATTGCAAGGATAACAAGGGCGAGACAAGCCGGGCGGCAAAGGAACAGGAGGACAATTCAAAGTGGCTTTCACTGATTAGGCAGTATGCCGATATTAAGGAGCTTGACAGGGAAATGATGTTTATCCCCTGTGGCGGAGAAATATCTACAAAACACAATCAAATCTTGAAGTTTAGCACATTCCATGACATCATCACGAGTGGGGCCATGTTCAACCAGAAGTTCCTTAAGTGTTCCGAGTTTACGTACATTGACGGACGTACTTTTTCCTTTATTGTCAATAAAACTTTTTGCGATATAAAAAGATTCAGAATAAAAAAGCAGGCTTTATAAGGCCTGTAAGGTTTTTTGGAAATACGAAACTGTCAAACTCCCGAGTATGACAAATGGACGGCTTGCATATCTTCCCCCCCAAAATGGTATACTGTTAGCGGCAGTAAGGAGAAGATGATGGAATGAAAGCTTTTGCGGGGGCGAAAGTGAAATTTCTAATGTCGTTAACTATAAAAACAGGGTAGAAATGCGGATGTTTTGGGTGTGGAGGATATATTGCCGTGGCGAGAACTGTAGGGATAGGAATTCAAAGTTTTGAGAAGCTGATCATGGAAAACAGCTTTTATATTGATAAAACAGATTTTATCAGGCTGTGGTGGGAAAACAGAGATGATGTGACGTTGATTACCCGTCCCCGCAGATTCGGGAAGACTTTGAACATGAATATGTTAGAGAGATTTCTCTCGATAGAATATACAGGCCGGGGAGAGGTTTTTAAGGGGCTGTCCATATGGAAGGACGAGAAATACCGTAACCTTCAGGGAACCTACCCGGTGATCTTCTTAAGCTTTGCCGGGATAAAGTCATCTTCCTTTGACGAGGCAAAAAAGGGTTTGCTTTATCTGATTGAAAAATTGTATAACCGATATGAATTTCTGTTGAAGGAAGACAGCCTGAATGAAAAGGAAAAGGATTTTATAAAAAACATTTCTGTTAATATGGATAACTATTCCGCCATTTCGTCTCTGGGGACACTATCAGAGTTTCTGTATCGTTACTATGGGAAAAAAGTAATTATCCTGTTGGACGAATATGATACACCTCTTCAGGAGGCCTGGGTATATGGCTATTGGAAAGAGATGGCGGAATTCATAAGAGGTTTATTTAATTCCACATTCAAGACAAATCCATATCTGGAACGGGCGGTTATGACTGGGATCACAAGGGTCGGCAGGGAGTCGATTTTTTTTGATCTGAACCATTTGACAGTTGTGACATCGACCTCTGAGATGTATGAGAATTGCTTTGGGTTTACAGAAGAAGAGGTATTTACTGCACTGGATGAATATGGGATGTCGGATAAGCGTATTGATGTTAAAAAATGGTATGATGGTTTTACTTTTGGAAAATGCCGGGATATCTACAACCCCTGGTCCATCATAAATTATCTGAAAACGGGGCGGCTTTCCCCCTACTGGGCCAACACCAGCGGCAATGGCCTGGTGGATAAGCTGATCCGGGAGGGAAGTGCAGACATAAAAATATCCATGGAGAATCTGCTGAAAGGCGGGCGTCTGTGTAAAGAAGTCGATGAACAGGTTGTTTTTGATCAGCTGGACGCAGATGAGAACGCCATCTGGAGCCTGTTTCTGGCGAGCGGATACCTGAAGGTAGAGAACTACGAATTCAAGGAGGAAACGGGAGAGGATTTGTATGAGCTGGCGCTGACGAACAGGGAAGTGCAGATCATGTTCCAAAAGATGATCCGGAAATGGTTTACCTGTTCCGGGACAGTCTACAACGGGTTTATCAGGGCACTGCTGCAGGATGATGTAAAGTCCATGAACGCCTATATGAATCGTGTGGCTTTAGCTACGTTCAGCTACTTCGACAGCGGAAGAAATCCTTCTATGGAGACGCAGCCGGAACGGTTCTATCATGGCTTTGTGCTGGGGCTGGTTGTGGAACTGGCGGATCGCTACATCATCACTTCCAACCGGGAGAGCGGGTTCGGACGATATGATGTGATGATGGAGCCTAAGAACGGAACGAACAATGCCGTAATAATGGAATTCAAGGTGAGGGATTCGGGCGAGGAGAAATCTCTGCAAGACACTGCTGATGCAGCGTTGAGGCAGATTGAAGAACAACGATACCAGGCAGATTTAGAAAACAGAGGAATCTCCGGCGACCGCATCCGGAAATATGGCTTTGCCTTTGAAGGAAAAGAAGTTTTGATAAAAAGTTGAAAATTTCAAGCCGGCCTCTCAGGTGCATTTCTGGAACATGACTTGATCTATGCGGCAGTGTTCAGGAATCAATGTCATTAAGTTAGTAGCGATATTTTTATGGTTAGATTCTATAGCAGGGGTCTAACCACTTTTTTTACTTTTT
>VSOD01000542.1 GCA_009774655.1 Lachnospiraceae bacterium | reverse complement strand
ACGGCGACCACCTATTTATAACCGTATGGAGTGGGCGGCAGCGTCTGTTGTGTATAAGTCACTGGGCCCACGACGGTATCCTGATCAATATGCGGTTTCTGGATGTGGCCTTATCGAAGTTAAAGACGGTGTGCAGGGAGCAGACGGGAGCGCATCTTTTTGACGGGAGTACGCTTTATTATGACCCGGCACATTTGCTTTTGCAGTATCAGACGGCACCCCATTATGCTGCCAGACTGTATCTGCATACGCTGCTGCACTGCATCTTTTATCACGGCAGGACGACGGATAAGATGAACAGGGTTTACTGGGATCTGGCGACGGATATCGCGGTGGAGCATACGATCGTGGATATGGGGCTGCATCTGACCGAACTGCCCTCGGACGATCTTCTGCAGAACCGGCTGGCGCTTCTGCGAAAGCAGGCCGGGGGACTGACGGCCGAGAAACTGTACCGGCATTTTCGGATCGAGGAGCCTTCGGAAAAGGCGGTGCAGGAGTGGCACAGGCTGTGTCATTACGACGAGCATATTTACTGGGACAGGCAGGAGGAGCTGGAGTTATCCCAGGCGGAGTGGCGCAGGATCAGCGAGCGCATCAAGGCGGATCTAAAGAGTTTCAGCAGGGACAGGAACAACGCCGAGAGCATTGAGCAGAATCTGAAAGAGGCCACGAGAGAACGCTATGACTATACCGATTTTCTGAGGAAATTCATGGTCATGGGGGAGACGGTGCAGGTCAATGACGATGAATTCGACTATATCTATTATACCTACGGGCTGCAGACCTACGGTAATCTGCCGCTGGTGGAGCCGCTGGAGTATAAGGACAGCAATAAGATCAGGGATTTCGTGATCGCGCTTGATACCTCGGCCTCCTGCCGGGGTGAGATCGTGCAGGCTTTCCTGCAGAAGACCTACAATATTCTGCAGAACGGGGAGAACTTTTTTACAAAGATCAATGTGCACATCCTGCAGTGTGACAGCGAGGTGAGGCAGGATACGAAGATCACGGGGCGGGAAGCCTTTGACGATTTTCTTGCGCACGGAAAACTGACGGGATTCGGGTCTACGGATTTCAGGCCGGTATTCGACTATGTGGAGAAGCTGCGGGAGAAGCAGGAATTCGACAACCTGAAAGGGCTGCTCTACTTTACGGACGGCTACGGTATCTACCCGGAGCGGATGCCGGATTACGATGTGGCCTTCGTGTTTCTTCACGAGGACGAAAATGCGCCGAAGGTGCCGCCCTGGGCGATCAGGATCGTTCTGGATGAGGAAGCGCTGGAAGAGGAAAAAGCATAGATAATAGATATTAGAAGCGATCAGAAAGGCATAGACAGTAAGATGACGATCAAAGAAGCAAAGAATTATATCAAGGATTCCGTAAAGCTGTATCTGAAAAAAGACGAAGAAGGGGAGTACCGGATCCCGGTGGTCAGGCAGCGGCCGATTTTTCTGCTTGGAGCACCTGGCATCGGGAAGACGGCGATCATGGAGCAGATCGCCCAGGAGCTTGGGATCGCTCTGGTGTCCTATTCCATGACCCATCACACGAGACAGTCGGCGCTGGGGCTTCCTTTTATCACCCATAAAGAGTATGCGGGCAGCACTTATGACGTGTCGGAGTACACCATGAGTGAGATCATCGCCTCGGTCTATGAGGTGATGGAGGAGAGCGGCATCCGGGAGGGGATCCTTTTTCTGGATGAGATCAACTGTGTGTCGGAGACGCTGGCGCCGTCCATGCTGCAGTTTCTGCAGTATAAGGTGTTCGGCAGACATCAGGTGCCCGAAGGCTGGGTCATCGTGACGGCCGGCAACCCGCCGGAGTACAATAAGTCGGTGCGGGAGTTCGATGTGGTAACGCTGGACCGGCTGAAGATTCTGGAGGTGGAGGCCGACTTTGCCACCTGGAAGGAGTATGCGAGAGAGCGGGGACTGCACACGGCGATCGTGAATTTCCTGGATCTGAAAAAAGATGATTTCTATGAGATCGAGACTACGGTCAAGGGTAAGAATTATATCACCGCCAGAGGCTGGGAGGATCTGTCGAAGATGCTGGAACTCTATGAGGAAGAAGGGATCGCGGTGGAGGAAACGCTGATCGGCCAGTATATCCGCAACGACAGGGTGGTGAAGGAGTTCGGCGCCTACTATGATCTGTATCAGAAATACAAAAATGATTATAAGGTGGAGGAGATCCTGACGGGGAGTGTCAGCGAGCAGGCCAAAGACAAGGCCAGAAAAGCGGATTTCGACGAGCGGTTGTCCCTGATGGGGATGCTGATCGACAAGATCCAGCAGGATATCAAGGAGAATATGCAGACGTCGGCACTGCTGCATGAGCTGATGAATCCGCTCAAGGCCCTGAAGGCAAAAGCCGCGGCGGGCTGCAGCAAAGAGGAATTTCAGGATATGCTGGCAATGCAGACGGATGCCCGGATCACCAGCATGGAATCGCTTGCAAAGGCAGGGGCGTTGTCGGGCCGGGACAAGAAAAAGAACCGCGCCCTGATACGCTTTCTGGAAGAGGCGCAGAGGATGCTGCGGACGGAGGAAGCGGAGAATGCAGAGGATGCTTTTGCGCGGATCAAGGGAGGCTTCGACGGGCAGGTGGCGGCGTATAAGCAGGATACGGCGCGGGTCGGCGGGCGGCTGCATGAGCTGTTTTGTTTCGTGGAAGATACTTTCGGCTCCGGGAATGAGATGCTGCTGTTGATGACAGAGTGTACGGTACAACCGGACTGCGCGAAGTTTATCGCTTCCTACGGCTG
>VSOD01000541.1 GCA_009774655.1 Lachnospiraceae bacterium | reverse complement strand
GAAACCGACGATCTTATCCACACGCTCCCGCATCTCCCCCGCCGCCTTATTGGTAAAGGTGATGGCCATGATATGATAGGGATTCACCCCCTCCTGATCGATCAGATAAGCCGCCCTGTGGGTAAGCACCCTCGTCTTACCGGATCCGGCCCCCGCCAGGATCAGGACAGGACCTTCTGTCTGCATGACCGCCTGCTTCTGCCTCTCGTTTAACGTATCATATATACTCATTGCTTCTATTGTTCCTTTACTGAATGATATTACTGTATGATATTACTGTATGATAACTGTATTAATGTTAAAACAATTTGTTTCCGCAGTTTCCGCAGAATCTGGTTCCCGTGGCGGGCGTCCCGCAGTTCGGACAGAATTTCGGCCCGGCGCCGCCCTGTGCACCCTGCTGTGACGCCGCCGCTTCTGTCTGCATATGCTGCGGCATTGTTCCTGCTCCTGCCTGCATGTTCTGCTGCGGCACTGTTCCTGCTCCTGCCTGCATGTTCTGCTGTGACGCCATGCCCGCGCCGCTCAGGTTCATCTGGTTCACCATCTGCTGTCCGATGGCCATACCCATCTGCAGACCGACCATATCCGACGCCATGCCCGCGCCGTGGCCTCCTTTTCCCATGCTGTCGGCTGCCGCGATCTGGGTATATCTGCCCATATCGCCGATCATGGACTGTGCCGCCGCCTTCTCCTGCATCCGCTTGATCTCCTCCGGATAGGAAAAGCTCTCGATCGTGAAATCCGTGATGCCGATTCCCAACCTGCGCATATCCGTATCCAGATCGGACTCGATCCCCTGCGCTATCTTCCGGGCATCGGCCTGCAGATTGAACATGTCACGGCCTTCCCTGCTGATCCAGCCCATCAACAGCTGATCCAGACTGGCAATGATACGCTCCTTCACATCCTCCACGGTATAACGCTGCCTGATACCGGCCAGCTTCTCTATCATAATATCATGCTCCACCACCCGGCAGTTGAACGTGCCGAAGGCACGGATCGGCATACCGCCCGGCAGACCCGGCGCCTGCAGGTTAATGGCATTCTTCGTCCCCCATTTCACCAGCAGTTCCTTCGTATTGATAAAAAGCACCTCCGCCCTGAGAGGTGTGTTGAATCCAAACCTGAAACTCTTCAGCGTGGTCAGAAAAGGCAGAATATCCGACTCGATATCATAGTCGCCATCCTCCTCAAAAATCCCCTCCACTCTGCCGTTGTACAGAAAAACCGCATCCTGTCCCGGCCGTATGATCAGCCTGGAACCCTTCTTGATCTCCTGCCCCGGCCATCTGCTGAAAATAACACCCTCGTCGCTCTCGTTCCACTCCACCAGACTGGAAAACTGGTTTTTCAGAAATCCCATCTTATGCTTCCTCCGTTCTCTTTCTATCGACTCTTTCCTGTTCTCAGCTTCCGCTTTTTAATACCCTGTCTCCGATTTATGCTTGCTGCTTTTCGGCTTTTTTGCGTTCCTTTTCCTCTTGACGCTCAGTTAAATCAGTATAGCACAGATTCCGATTCTCCCACAAGTTTTTTACCCAACTTCTTTACATTACCCCGATCACGATCCCCGCGATAATAATCATCGCACAGACCATCTTATGCGTCGTATCTTTTTCCCGGAACAGATATTTGCCCGCTAGGATCGTCACCACGCACCCTGCCTGCTTGAGCAGCGTCATCACCGTGATCCGGCTGCCCGGCATACCGTTCGCGCTAAAAAGCGCCCTGTCGGCGATCACAAACAGGATGCTCAGCATCCACACCCACCGGTTTCGCACCGCACTCTTTAGATCAACCGGCGTTCTCGTCAAAAGAATATATAATAAGTAGAACAACACCAGAAAAAGCATGTACCAGAACTGCAGCTGGGCGCTGCTGATATCCCGCATCAGAATCTTGTCAAGAAGCCCGGACAGCGCATTGAGCATACAGGAAGCAAAAGCCATCACCACATACACAAATCCAACACCCTGTGCCGCCTGCTCCGTTTCCGCCCGCTGTCCCCGGCGCGGTCTGTATTTCAGCAAAAGCAGTCCCGCCGATACGAAGAGCAGCCCCACAACCTGATAACCGCTCAGCACCTCATGCAGTACGATCACCCCCAGCAGCGTGGCAAACATCACCCGCGACAGATCCAGCACCCCATAGAGGCTGATCGGCATTTTCCTGATCGCCTTAAAGCTGCACATCCATGCCAGAAAGATCACAAACGACTTGGCCGCTATGTAAAAATAAAACCTCAACTCCATTCCCGCCGCGTTCCCCGCGTCCGGCAATACAATTAAAAAAGAAAGCAGTGTATACACAAACAGTACCTCTATGGTAGAGTTTTTCTCCAAAGCCTTCTTTTTCAGTATCTCCCGGGCGCCTTTCAGTATTCCATACAGAAGGACTAAAAAAATCCATAACATTTTTTTGCTCAATCCAATCTTTTTGCTTTTCTTTTTGTAAGTTTGCTGTTATAATAAGTTCATGCGGATATAGTTCATCGGTAGAACGCCAGCTTCCCAAGCTGGAGAGGCGGGTTCGATTCCCGTTATCCGCTTTTTTTAGACCCCTGATTTAAGAGTTTTCAGGATATCCGGTATTCTTGTCGCTACTCTTTCGGTTTCTATGATAATGGTTTTCTGCACATCGTCAGAATTTATGATACCACTTTGTATCATGAACTGCAATATATCGTTGGCCTGACCCAGGATAAACTTATAAACTAAAATTTTTATAAAATCACCGTTATCAATGGCATTTTCTGGATGCATTTTTATAAAAT
>VSOD01000540.1 GCA_009774655.1 Lachnospiraceae bacterium | reverse complement strand
ATCCCGTATCCTCCTATGCTTCCGCTTCCGCATTGACCCAGCACTTCTTATACCTGTTCTCTGGCAGCCACACTTCATGATACCGGCGGTAGCCGATAAACCATGCGTCCCCTTTCTGATAGGTGTCCGGATCAAAGATCTTCATCTTGTCCTGTTTCGTAACTGCAATCGGCGCTGTCTGCACTGTAATGATCCAGTTGATCTGCTTTGCGCTGTCTGCGGGTGCAAAACCACCTTCCTTTTCCCCTTCTGTCTTACCGTCCTTAAAGATGTAAGCCGTTTTCATGCGGGAAGAGGGAACCGGCTTGAGGAAACAGTTATTGATCTGTTTCAGCTGTGTGTTGATCTCGCCAGATTTAAAATCTGCTACGTTCAGCAGCTTTGCAAACTTGTCATTCAGCTCCAGTTTTGTTTTAACAGGCTGAGCAATAGAGACAACAAGCGGTATATCCTCACCTACTTCATCCCTGACTTTTGCGACATCCGACAGTAATGCATCCATGACCGTTTTCTCATCTGCCGTGTAGGGCGTTGCCCTGTCTGCTGCCTTCAATAACGCATACAGCTTGCTGTAACGGTAGGAATCAATCTCCGGGATGACATGCTCATTCTGGAATTCACCCGTAACAGACGTTGCGTTGACAATAAAATTTGTCTCATTCACGTCCATAGAATCCAACTGGAAGGATGCACCCCTGTCCATCGTCATCTCATACTCTTTGTAAGCAAGCGTCACACCCCCGGACGGATACCCTTCGTCCCGGTCGTAATCCTTAAGCCCGGTCGTAGAGATCTCAGGCATCTTGATCTTATTGCCCCCGTTATACTCCACCTGTCCCGCGTTGCCATCCATCCAGCCGGATGTCAGTGTTTTTGTTGCCGCTGCATCCAGCTTTTTCTGCAGAACACTCCCATATACTAACGTGTTTAAAGCCATCTTTTTTTCCTCCTTCTAAAGATATTTGTCAATCTCTGCAGCCATGGCCTCTTCTTCACTTACAGTTCCTGTGCCGCTGCTGCCCTTCGGCGTTGTACCGGCCAGACGTTTTTCTACCTGTGCCTGTACGGCGGCATCAAACTTACCCTTAAATGCTGCCACATTAGCCTTTGTTTTTTCCGTCGTATCTCCGACAAGGATATCAACAAACTCTGACGGGACGTCATTCTTTGCAAGAATGTCCAGCGCATCCGCCTTTCGCTCCCTGGCTGCGATCTTTGCTTCCCGGTCCGCCAGCTCCTTTGCCGCCTTTTCCTGCTCGTAAGATGCCTTGCTGTCCTCATCCATCTTCGCGACTTTCAGTGCCTCCGCCACCGCTGCATCCGTAGCGGCCTTCTGATCAGCAAGCAACTTGTCGATATAAGCCTGGTCATAAGTCTTTGCTACAGGCTCCTGTTTCGTTTCCTTCCCTGCCCCGCCTGCTGCCGCTGCAGGATCCCCGCCGCCGGAAGCTGCAGCGTCCTTTACGGCTGTCTCTGTTGCAGTATTCTTTTCTGTCTCCATCTTTGTACCTCCTGTTTTTATGCAATCAAAAAGAGACCACGCATGTGATCCCTTCAAGTTACCTTTAACTGTTTTTTTATATATTTTAAAATCCTTTAAAGCCTGTCATCTACTGGTATCCCGGCTTTCTTCTTTGCACAGATCTCCTTTGATCTCGCGATGAGTCCCATCAGCTTTTCATGTGCCGCCGCTTTTTCCTCCGGAGTTGACTCGGAATGTCCGGTAACCTCTACCGCTGGTATCTCTGTCCATCGTTTTGCCGTATATGGTACATAATCCTTATCGTACATCCTTTTCCTCCATCAAAAAGTAATGGATACCATCCTCTTCCACATGGTTACATATCCTAAATGTCGTGTTGCTCTTATATAATACCTCTTTTTCCGAAGGATTGAAAGTGGAAATATCTTTTCCCTTTTCACTGCTTATGTAGATACGGATATTCGCATCCGGATTATATCCGTCTTCTGTAGAGGTAGAAGTAAAGGATTTATAAGTAACATCGCCATCTACCTGATGCCGGCCAAGAAATTCCTCAAGTTCTTCCGGATCCCTGATATCCAGACATCTTACCACGTTACCTTTATAGTCATCCATCTTATCCAGTGCACTGTTCAGCTTATCGACAAGACGTTGTTCCTGATCAGACAACGAAAGTCCTCTGCGCAGCTTCTCATTAACAGGATAGGACTCAAAGCTGATATATTGATTGAGTGCCCGCTTCTCCCCATAAGAAAGGAAGGGTGTTTTATCCTTATGTTGCCCGCGCCATTCTTTATAAGTCATATCCGCCGGTACTTCATACGCCTTTCCCTGTTCATCCTTCGCTACTCTGGTCGTCTTTCCCTTCTTATCATCCTCTTCCGGGAAGTCACAGACTGTCGTACTGCGGCAATTTGGATGCATCGGCGGATAGTTCTTTCCCGGCACAGCATCTTTGACTTTAAACCGCTTACCGTCCATTTCCTGACAGATTTCGCTCGTCTTAAAATCCAGCGTAGCCAGAAACGCATACCATTCGATCCCGCAGGCGCTGTAGCCCTCCATCGTGGCCGTCTCATAGATGTACGCCGTCTCTGTCCTGACCAGTGTCTTTGCCGCGCTGTAAGCGACGCCCATGCGTTTGTGGATCCGGCTGGCCATCTTGTCAAGGTTCTCGCCGGTGATCAGACCGGTCACAAGATTGCTCTTGAGATCCGCGGAAAAGTTCGTGCAGTGGGCATACAGGCTTTTGGAGAAATTCCGCTTGTCATAGCGGTTCAGGATCGCACGGTTGACGGCCGCC
>VSOD01000054.1 GCA_009774655.1 Lachnospiraceae bacterium | reverse complement strand
GTCTTTACACTAATCTGCAAAAATGTCCTTTCTATACGATTTTACTAAATTTTTTATCTCTTGTCTACTTTCTTTTACAATTAATTTCCGCCCTGTCGTAAAGGACAAAACCGTGTCCGGCGTCTCCTCCGCCAATTCCAGAAGATCCGGATTGATCAGGACTTTGACCCCGTTGATCTTTGTGACTTCTATCATCTTCCTGTTCTCACGTCCTTCCATATATTGTAGTCAAGTCGTCAATTATGTCAACCTGTTGTACATCCGATCACGGGCTGACTGCATTCAACTTTTAAATTTTACCACATATCAGAGAAAACTGCAAAGCAAATAAAAGAATTTGAGAGGAATTTATTGGATTTTGACCGAAAAATTTACAGAAGGGACTTTCCCTGTGAAGAAAGTCCCTTCCGAAATTATATCCTGTCGTCTGTTTATCGTTTCAGATTAACAAGCTCTTCCAACAAAGTGTCGGATACGGTAATAATACGGCTGTTCGCCTGGAAACCACGCTGTGTCGTGATCATGGTCGTGAATTCACTCGACAGATCCACGTTACTCATCTCCAGATAACCGGAAGTCATCTTGCCGTTGCCGCCGGCTGTAATGTCCTTGCCGACACCGTCAAACTCACCGGAGTTCTGCGTCGCGGAATACAGATTGTTACCGGCCTTGGACAAACCGGACGGGTTGGCGAATTCCGCTACCGCGATCTGGCCTAACAGCTTCGACAGTCCGTTATCATAGGAAGCCGTGATCTTACCGTCCTGCCCTACCTCGATACCGATCAGCTCACCCTGCTTGCGTCCTGCGCCGATGGTGCTTCCGTCCTTGGAGCCGTTGGTCATCTCCAGTGTACACTTTCCGCCGTTGCCGACGTTGCTAATGGAAGAGAAGTCGATATCAATATTGCTGAACTGGGTCAAATCAATATTATTACCATCCAGAGAAGGCGCAGAAGAATTAAACGTAAGTGTCGCCTCGTTCTGGCCCTGTCCGCCAACATAAGAGAACTTACCGGTACCATGATCAAACACGATCATATTGCCTTTGAAATTCTCTGTCATGTTGATCTGTGCTGAACCGTCCGGGCCGACATAGTCTATCGTATAAGTCTTACCATCACCGTCTTTGATATGGTATATCTGCTCTAAGATCGCTGCCTGATTGGCCTCGTCATTTTTCAACGTAACGCCAAAGTTTCCGTTACCATCATAATTGGACGCCTCTGTCGTTTTGAAAGTTGCCTCGAAACTTATCTCAATATTTTCCGGCGGATCTCCGGGTACTGCCGTCACATTGCTTACACTGTCCAGTCCCTCCATACCCTTCAGCGTTGCTGCCCAGTCCGTTACCTTTTCAGAGGTTCCATCATCCTTTTTCTTATAATATGAGGAATCCGCCGTGTTGTAGATCAGGTTATAGGGTTCTGCTTCCAGCTGCGCTTTTGTCAAAGTCACGGTGCCGGTCACGGTGACATCTGCACCTTCGGCAACCGCTCCTGCTGCAGCCGGCGTCTTGACCTTGATATTCTTTCCTGCCGCCACGACCATGGCATTTTTACTGTAGCCGTCCAGTATTTTTTCCATCGCCAGATTGATGGTAAATTCATTATTCGCTGCATCGTACTTCGCATTCGGATCCATCGTATACTTGCTGGTCGTAGTCTTAATATCAGAAGCTCCGAAAGTGGCAATCTGTTCAATATTGCTCAGATTATATAATTTGACCAGAGAAACGCCATCCTGATCAAGTATGTCATCCAGTTGCACACGGAACCGATCCTCTTCCCCTATACTATGGAATGAGAATACTGCCGTATATTTATAACCCTGCGAATCGAAGAAGGACATGGTACGTTTCAGGCCGTCCGGGCTGTTTAAGTTGGTATCCTTCTTATCCAGAAGACCGGAAATATAACCCTTCGTCGTCGCTTCCGGATCGGAGTGCATGTTATCCGGATGCATTACCTTCAGCGCGGATACGATATCCTGTTTGATTTCTCCCGTGTTCGGGTCTACCTGCCAGCCCATGACCGTGTAACCGGTGTTGGCCATAACCAGATTACCCGAACCGTCCACGGTGAAGGAACCGTCTCTTGTAAAGAAGTTCTGAGAACCGTCGCTCACGACGAAGAAGGAATCTCCCTCGATCATGATATCCCACGGGTAATTGGTTGACTGTGCGGAACCCTGACGTGCGATCGCCGTAGAGATCGCACCCGTCTTGGCACCCAGACCAACCTGTCTGGGGTTGATACCGCCGCGTCCGGTATTGCTGTTGGCGCCGGATGCCGCCTGCGTTGTCTGGTACAGCAGATCGCTGAATACCATATTCTGTGCCTTATATGCCGTTGTATTAACGTTAGCGATATTATTACCGATAACGTCCATTCTTGACTGGTGTGTCGTAAGGCCCGCCACACCAGAGAACAATGATCTCATCATAGTAAAATGACCTCCTTAAATATCCATACAACGAAACCGCCCGAGGACGCTGTCCGTAAAAACAGCATCCTCTCTGCCCATTCTGTCAGTCATGGGCACAAGCCTCCGTAAAGGTCCGGCTGTTACATAATAACGGCTCCGTCAATATTGGTAAATACATTTGCACTGGTCTCTGTCTGATCCATCGCCGTGATGACCGTCTGATTCGGTACATTCACGATAAACGCCAGCGAATCCACGATGACCAGCGACTCATTGATCCCTTTCTCTCCTGCTTTGGCCGCTCCCATGTTCAGGCGCTCCATCTGCTCCCTGGTCAACTCGATGTTCCTGTCAACCAGCCGGTTCGCCGCATGTTTGGAAAATTTTACCTCGCCCTCACTCCGGATCCCGTCTGTCTTGCCGGACAGGATATCCTGAAAGCTCAGTCCGTTTTGTTGTGTATTTTCCGTCTGCTGCCTGCCTGGATTTAAATACCGATCCTGCAGCCGCTCCATGGAAAGGAATTGATTTCCCTGAATCTTCATATTCTCTCTCCTCCCTGAGATGACCGCAGCCGTCTCCGACTATGATCCATCGGCAGATCCGTCTGCCTCTTATACCTTCTTACTCTCTTCACCGGAATCTTCGTCGCCATCCCCATCCGGCTCCGTCGGGTCTGGGTCTTTATCTCCGTCTTCTCCCTTGTCTGCGTCTGCTATCGCAACAAGATCCTTCATCTTCTTAATATATTTCTCAGCGCCTTCGATATAATCGTCTGTCAGGAACGACTTCTGATAATCATTCATGCCGCCGAGGATCTTCTCAAGTTTCTCCACGTTCTCCCGGTCCGCTATCGAAAGTGCATCCAGTTTCGGAAGTTTCTTGTAGATAGTCATAAACTCGGCTCCCATGCTGTACGCTTCCAGATACTTCTTGTCTGCTACAGTATCCAGATCATCCAAAGAATAAGGCTGCCCGCCGATAGACAGATATGCCTTGCCATTCTCATAGATCACGTAATCCACATTACCCTGTACCGTGGTCTGTCTGCCGGAACTGTCGGTAACTTTCATCAAAACAGTCTGCCCTACGAGCGTAGATGCTCTGGAAAGCTCCAGTGTCGCGCTCATATTCTGCATCTGCTCCAACTCGGAGAATGTCGCAAACTGCGAGATATATTCCGTGTTCGAAGTCGGCTCCAACGGATCCTGATACTTCATCTGTGCCACGAGAAGCTGCAGGAATGCGTCCTTATCAAGATTGGAACCATTCTTTACCTTCGACTTATCTTTAGCCAGAGACTGCGCGGAGTTGCTCTCCACAAATTTGCCGTCTTTTACTTCCTGTACTACTCCCATCTTGTCTCTCCTTTCTTATGCCATATAATCTACTGTGCCGCCGTTTGCCTGCATCATTTCCACTGCGATCCGGTCGGAATCTTCCATCTCCTCCAGTTCTTCTTCACCTTCAAGCTGGTCCAGATTGATCCGCCGTCTGCCCTTGGATGCCTTCGACTGATCCTGTTCCGTGTTCCCGCCGTCCTGTGAGAACTGCTCTCCATACGCGTGATTGGCAACCGTTACTTCCACAGCATCCACTTTGATTCCCTGTTCTTCGAACTGGTGTTTCAACTGAATCAGCTGTGTCTCGATCACTGCACGGACCGTCTCGTTCTGTGTCGTGAAATGTGCCGTAAGCCCTCCGTCCTTCGCCACGATCTGTATGTTAACCGTACCGAGGCTTGCCGGATGCAGCTGCAGTTCCATCGTCTGTGTATCGGCCTTGACATTGATCTTCATGTACTCGACGATCTGGTTCATGATCTCCTGTGTCTGCATGGACCGGTACTCTGCCGGGGCTTCTGCCGGTACTTCCGGTATCTCTGCCGGGGCTTCCGCCTGCAGCAGCGCCTGGCCGGCCGCGTGGCCCTCCCTGCCTTCTCTGCCATTCCCTGCCGAAGCATCTCTCTCCTGCATTTTCTGGCTGTCCTGTACTTCTTTGGCCGATGTGCCTGTCACGGATTCCTGAACGCTCTTGTTGCCGCTCTCGTCATCCACCGTCACTTTCACCTGTACGGTCTCTCCGTCTTTTTGTACGGATACGGTATAATCCTTCATCCCTTCCAGATTCACCTCAGGCTCCTCTACAACGCCTGTGCCGTCCTGCCCTGCAAGCATCTGCTTCATGAGCGCTTCCATTTCTTCATCGCTCAGTCCCAGCTCTTCCTGCAGATTTGTCAGACTTTCTTCTACAGTCCCCAACAGATCCTGCAGATTGCCATAAAGCGTCTCGTCTGTCAAAAGCGCCATCTCATCCGTATTGCCGGACAAACTCAGCAAAAGCTGTTTCAGATTGTCGGTATCAAACAGTTCTACCGCCGTAAGCCCCAGAACCTCCATGGCTTTCTCCACTTCCTCCGGAGTCATATCCATCTTCTCAGCGATATCCTCTACCAGATCTTTTGCGGACTTCTCCACTTCCTCCGCCGCAGCGGTATCGTTATCCGTCCTGCCGTCCGTTCTGGTATCCTGTGCGATATTCCCGTCCTGATCCCTGTGAACCATATCTGACTTCTGGTCGGTTTTGTCTGCATTCTGCGCAGGCTTCTGCTCCACAGCCAGATCCTTCTTCACCGTGTCCACCGCCGGTACTACCGTCTGGTTTGCCGTGGAATTGCCGTTCGAAATGCCTGTCTGGGGTACGTCTGTCTTACCGTTTACCTTCGACATGATCTGTTCAAAACTCCCGTCGGCACTCTCATCCGCCACGCTTCCTGCCGCGTCCGCCCGGCCTGCATATGCAAGCAGTGCGTTCACATTGTTCACCGTCATACTCCTTCTCTCCTCCTTTCTTTAATTTTCAAGGTTCCCTGCCCTTCCGGGCATCTATATATAATGCTCCGGCAAAAGATCTGTTACCCCTCCCGCCACAGCAGTATATATCACACTTTGATATGCCTCTATTATTACGTTCCGGTAAAGCAGCATCCGCACAGGATACCGGCTGTTCCTGTCTGAAACCGTAAAGTTATCGGCCGGATGCCCTGCAGCAGGGTGCAGGGCACCGTGACTGGTAACCCCTGTCTCTACATATTATATATCGGCTGCACCCGCATCTTCCGCAAGCGCTCTTTTCATGCTATATTTTACCTTTACGACTCCGGATCCATCATTCTCGTGATCTTCGCCGCAATCTCGGAATCCATGGCCCCGAGAATGTTTCCTCTGTCCGACGTACTCATCTGGCTCAGTATCCTGGCAACCAGATCCAGGTCATCGGTCATCGCCTCGAAGATAGCGGCCGCCTGCTTGGGCTTCATATCCACATAAGTCTGCGCATACTCTTTGGCTTCCTTATCCTCTTCCAGCTGCTGTACGACCTGTTTATACAAATACTCTGCCGTGGTGGGATCCATGGTCTCGTAATATTTCTGATACTCCTCCGCTCCCGGCCCGTTCTCGGCATAGACTACTTCATTATAAAATTCCGTCCTGATCCGGTCGAAATCAACCTGTGCATCCTCAAATGTCTGCAGTCTCTCGATCTCTGCCCGCAGCTGATCCATCTCCTCGGAATCACTGTTGCTTGCCGACTGCGCCCTCTCCAGCTCCAGTTCCAGCTCCGTAATATAATCAACCGCCTCCCTCAGGCTCGTATAACCGCCGTAGGACTCTTCCTCGTCCGTGGAATTCACCGCCTCCTCAGGCAGGATCATATTCACCACCGGCACATCTTTTAAGACAGGCGCCAGCACACCGGAACCGAATCCGCCCACATCCAGCTTCACAAGCAGGCACAGGATCGCGATCCAGATTACAACAATAACAACCGTTACCAGAAATACGGAAATACCGCCCGGCTCGTCGTCTCCGGCAATCTGCTCGGAAAGTTCTCTGGCCTTCTGCTTCGCTTCCTTCTTCTGCGCCTTTTGTTCTTCCTTTAATCTTTTGCGTTCTTCTTTTAATTTTTTCCTGTCAACCTCGGCGTCCGCCCCGGTATTCAAGTTTACAACTTCCTCTGCCATTACTGCTCCCCTTTTATTTTACTGCGCTGTCCGTAAGTATAACTGGTCAGTTCGTCCACCGCCTTATGCTCTGCGGCGTTCTCCTCCCGCACGAACTCCACAAAAGCCTTCTCCCGCAGCTTCTCGTGCATCTTGCGCTCCTTCATGACTTCCTGCAGCCTGTTCCTTGCTTCTTCTACATGCTTCTCGGCAAACTTTACCTGTTCACGCTGATCCTCTATCTTCTCATCCATGATCAGCATGGCGTTCCTGTTATCTTTCAGATCCATGATATGCAGCCTGCTGCTGCGCAGCCGCCGGCCTTCTTCCAGATAAGCCGTCTTCCTGTCGATCAGGCCCTGCAGTTTCTCTTCCTCCTGTGTAAGCCGCATCTGTGCCCTGCCAAGCTCCATCTTCGCCTGTGTCTCCAGCTGATACTGGATATTTAGAAGGCTCTGCATCCTGTATACAAATTTCGCCATGGCCGGTCACTCCCTAATCTTCAAAAAGCTCCCGCAGCATATCCACCGCCTGTTCATAATCGTATTTGGCATCCACATCCTGCATCAGAAATTCATTCACCGCATCGATCTTCTCTATGGCATGGTCTATCTTCGGATTGCTTCCGCTCTTATAGGCGCCGATGTTGATCAGATCCTCTGCTTCATTGTAAGTTGCCAGCACGTTCTTTAATTTGCCGGCCAGCACTTTGTGTTCTTTGTCCACGATCTGTGACATACATCGGGAGATACTCTGCAGCACATCTATGGCCGGATAGTGATTCTGGTGAGCCAGCTTACGGTTCAGCATGATATGGCCGTCCAGAATACTTCTCGCCGTATCCGTGATCGGCTCATTCATATCGTCGCCGTCCACCAGCACCGTGTACAGGCCCGTGATCGATCCGACCTGTGCGCAGCCTGCCCGCTCAAGGAGTTTTGGCATTTCCGAATATACGCTGGGCGGATACCCTCTGGATACCGGCGGTTCCCCGCTGGCAAGCCCGATCTCTCTCTGCGCCATGGAAAAACGTGTCAGGGAGTCCATCATCAACAGGACATCCTTGCCCTGATCCCGGAAATATTCCGCGATCGCCGTAGCGGTCTTGGCCGCCTTGTTTCTCTCCAGCGCCGACTTGTCGGATGTGGCAACCACAACCACCGAACGTTTCATACCTTCTTCGCCCAGATCACGCTCCACGAACTCCCGCACTTCTCTTCCTCGCTCTCCGATCAGTGCAATCACATTGATATCCGCCTTTGTATTACGGGCAAACATCCCCATCAAAGTGGACTTTCCCACACCGGAACCGGCGAAGATACCGATACGCTGTCCCTTGCCGACCGTCATCAGGCCGTCGATCGCCTTGACTCCAAGCGGAAGCACATCTGCGATGATCTTCCTGTCCATGGGATCCGGCGGCTGTGCTTCCACACTGTAGGGAACACCCGGCATATAGTTGCCGTCAATCCTTCCCAGACCGTCCAGTACCTTGCCTAGCAGATCCCCGCTCACCGGTACCGACAAAGGCTCGCCCACATTCTCCACGATACATCCCAGCCCTATGCCGTCTGTCTTGTCACAGGGCATCAGCAGTGTCTTACGGTCTTTAAAGCCGACGACCTCCGCCATAATCGGCTTATATTCCTCCTTCGCCGGATAGATCCTGCACAGATCTCCCAGCTTCGCCTCCGGTCCGGCGGACTCGATCGTCAAGCCGACCACATTCTCCACCCGGCCCTTTCTCTTAAAGAAGGTTTCCTCTGTTATTCTGCTGTATTTATCAAAATCAACCGTTATAGTCATGAACTGTCTTCAACCACTTTTCTGCTTTCTCAAAGCATTCTAAAAGGATCGCCCGGAAGCGGTCACTCATAAGATAACACCTGTAATTTCTTATTCAATTCCGTAAGCTGCGTATCGATACCGCAGTCAAAAATGCCGCCGTCTGTCTCGATCATACATTCTCCCTGTCCCAGGGTAATGTCCTCGATAATCTCAACTGTTCCTCTGCCGGCCGCCGCTCCTTCTGCCAGACTCTGCTTCTGCATATTGACAAAAGGATAATCCTCCTTGGAAACATGTACAATAAAAGTCCTGCTGCTCTCCACCTGTCTCAGCGTGGAGTCTACCAAATGCACCAGGATATCTCTGTTATCCATCAGTTCAACACCGAAGATATGGCTGTAAACCGCCGTGATCGCATCGATAAACTTCGGTTCCAGCTCTTCGATCAGCCGTTCATATTCCTCTTCCAGCTGCTGTTTCTCGGCTATCAACTGCTGCTTCATCACATCCGCCTCGGCAATGCCTTTGCGATAGCCTTCCCCGTAGCCTTCCTTCTTACCTTCTTCCATGGCCCAGCGCCGCTTCGCTTCGATCTCACTCTCCGCCGCCTGCTGCATCTCGTCAATGTGCGCCTGCGCATCGTCGATCATCTGCTGTGCCTGTGCCCTGATCTCTTCCAGATCCGGAACCGGCTCTGCCGGCGCGGCTTTGATGATGCCGCTGCCGCCGTCCCTGTCGCTCAGCAGTGCATCCACTGCTTCCGCGCCCAAGCCGCCCATGAATCCTTCCGCGTCCCCGCCTTCATATCCCTCTTCCGGCTGCTGGCCGCCTGCTCTTCTGAGCACTTCCAGTTCTTCCATTCTTTTTTCCATCAGGCTGTTCGAGTCGATGACATGCTTCTCGTCACCGGACACCACAACCCAGGCCGCTTTATATAAATTCTTAGACAACGATCTCGTCACCTCCACCTCTGGAGATAACAATTTCTGCGGATTCTTCCAGCTTCCTGATCACGTTGACAATCTTCTGCTGTGCTTCCTCCACATCCTTCATACGTACAGGACCCATGAATTCCATGTCTTCCTTGATCATGGCCGCCAGACGCTTGGACAGGTTGTTGAAGATCGCATTCTGTACTTCCTCATTGGAACCTTTAAGCGCAGTCGCCAGATCGCCGTTATCCACGTCACGCAGCACACGCTGAATCGCCCTGTCGTCCAGAAGCAGGATATCTTCGAATACGAACATCTTCTTCCTGATCTCGTCCGCCAGTTCCGGCTCTTCGATCTCCAATGTCTCCATGATATGCTTCTCTGTACCACGGTCTACTGTATTTAAGATCTCTACGACAGCATCCACACCGCCGATGATCGTGTAATCCTGATTGACCAGGGAAGACAACTTGGATTCCAGCACTTTCTCCACTTCCTTTATCACTTCCGGACTTGTTCTGTCCATGATCGCAATACGCTTCGCCACATCAGCCTGTCTGTCAGGCGGAAGCGCCGACAGGATAAGCGCCGACTGTGCTGCCGACAAATAGGACAGGATAAGAGCGATCGTCTGCGGATGCTCATCCTGAATAAAGTTAAGCAGCTGCGATGCATCCGTCTTCCTGATAAACTCGAACGGCTTTACCTGCAGCGATGCTGTCAGCTTGCCGATCACGTCCATCGCCCTGTCTGCACCGAAAGACTTCTCCAGCACTTCCTTGGCATAATTGATACCGCCTTCCGCGATATACTGCTGTGCCAGACATACCTGATAAAATTCGGAAATAACCGCATCCTTTACCTTCGGCGTTATATTCCTGGTATTGGCGATCTCTAATGTCAGTTCCTCGATCTCGTCTTCCTTCAGGTGCTTGAAAACATTAGCGGATCTCTCCGGCCCTAAAGCGATCAGCAGGATAGCCGCTTTCTGAAGTCCGCTGACATTTTCGGTATCCTTTGCCATTTATTCTACCCCCAGTCTTCGTTCAACCAGTTGCGCAGCAGGTTCGCCGCCGCCTCCGGGTTCTCATCCACGAATTTATTGATAAGTTTTCTCTCTTCCGATTCACCCTCTACTGTAATATCTTCCAGCTGCATCTCGGGATTGGACTGCAGCAGAGTCTCCACGGACAGTTCTTCTTCCACCTCTTCATGCTTCTCGCCGCGCATGCTTCTGAGTACAACGAAGGCAAGCAGTGCCAGGATCACAATGATCAGCACGATCTGTATGATATCCGTCACAGAGATGGCGGAACCTTCCGCGTCAAAGAAAACATTCTCGCTGTAAGCCACAAGGGAAATGCTCTCTGCGGAGATACCCGTCGCATTGGCTACCGCCGTCACCAGATCCTCATCAACCTCAAGCCGCGTGCGCGTCTCATTGGCCAGCTTATATTCTTCCCAGCTGACGCCCTCCAGCTCACCCCTTGTCTTCGCATCCTCTTCCCGCACGATATTATACTGGATCATCGAGGCCATCAGGGAAGATCTGGTATAATCAATCCCGCCGCCCGGCGTGGTCTTACTCGTAATCTCCTCGTCCGGCAGATAAGTCCGGGACTCTTCGGAAGTCGAAGAATTACCGCCGCCATTGTCCGGCAGAACATACGTACTGTCATCATCATTGGAGTCCGTTCCCGGAACCCCTGCCACGGTACTCTCATTCTCGGAGTTGAAGATATCTTCAGTGGCCACCATACCTTCTGTACGCCCATCCGGCGCCGAATATCTATGTACCGTCGATTCTGTTGTAGAGAAGTCCAATACAAGATTGGTCGCCACTTCCACACTGTCAAACTGATTCGTCGCAAGCAGCACCTTGCGCACCTCGCTCTTGACCAGCTTCTCGGCTTCCGCCTTCACGCTCAGCTGTGCGTTAGCCGCACCGGTCACGCTGTATTCCTGATCGCCGGAGAACAGCATATTGCCGTCAAAATCCGTGATCACGATATGTTCTGTCGTCTCGTTGCCGATTCCCGTAGCCACAGCACGGGCCAGCGCCGCCGCATTCTCGGTCGTAAACTCATCCTGCAGTTCCAGAAGCACCCAGGCCGAAGTCTCCTCTTCCGTAGAGAGCAATGTGCCGTCATTCTGCGGAATATCCAGCTTCACTCTCGCCGTCTTGATCGCCCTGTAGCTCTCCAGCATATCCTTCTGCAGATACTTCTCCAGATATACGACATGCTTCTTCTGCTTATCGGACTCCGTCGTGGAAAAGCTGCCGTCCGTCACCTGGTCAATCCCGTAACCGACAGCCTGTATATTATTCGATGCCAGAAGCATACGCGCGTCAGACTGCTGGTCACTCAGAATCCGGAATGTCAGCGCATCATCCGAAACTGTATACTTCATCTCTTCCGCGTCGAGAAGTTCCTTGACCTCCGAGGCCTCCGCTGCCGTCTCGCATTCCCTGAGCAGCACATACTTCGGTTTGGTCAGCGTCGTCACTACGGCAACGACAGCCACGATCACCACAGCCATGCCTACGATCAGCAGTGTCCTCTGCTTCGCCGTAAAGCGGTTCCACCACTCTAATATTCGATTTCCCAATTCTCTTAATCTGACTACTAATTTATCCACAGCAACTTCTCTCCTTCAGCCTTCCCCTTATTCTCAGTCAAGCGCTAAACCTGCATTTGAATGAGTTCTCTGTACGCATCCAGAAGCCTGTCGCGGATCGCAACCGTATACTGCAGGGCAGTAGACGCCTTCTGCAGAGCAATACTGAGGTCATGCGTATTCTCCGTCTCTCCGAGCATCCACCTGATCTCCTCATTCTCCGCGTCTGATAAATAATTATTGGTCGTATTCAGATTATCGATTGCCGTGTGCAGCAAACTGTCAAAGCCTGTCTCTTTATATGTATCCGGTCTGTTCGTGGCCGCTGTCTTCGCAGCCTCCTTGATCGCTTCCGAGGATACATTATGAAGCGCTGTAATATCCAAAGCCATGTCTTATCTTCCTCCGATTATAGTTGTCCTGTCCTGCACATACTGTTCTCACAGTTTAAACACTTACTGACCATTCAAAAGATTCAGTCCCGATGTCGCTATGCTCTTGCTGGCATTGAACGCCGTAGCGTTCGCCTGATAGGCACGGCTGGCATCGATCAGATTCGTCATCTCCGTGATCGTGCTGACATTGGGATACATTACATAACCGTTCTCATCCGCATCCGGATGGGACGGGTCATATACCATATTGCCCTCTGTCCATGTATCTTCGTAAACTCCTGTCACCTTGACGCCCGTGCCGTTGTAACGGCCTTTGGCCTTGTTCAGCACCTGGCGGAAAGGCGCCTGAGAATTCTTCTCTTCAAATACGACCACCTTCCTGCGGTAAGGCGTGCCGTCCTCGGTACGGGTCGTGTTCGCGTTGGCTACGTTCTGGGAGATGATATCCATACGATAGCGTTCCGCAGTCATCCCTGTGGCATTAATGTCAAAAGCTGTAAACATTCCCATAATTCATTCTCCTTATTCCCGTCTTACACAAACCGCTGCACAGGCCCATCCTGCACAGTAAACCTCCATCATGCTCAGCCTGCCGCTTAGCGGGCCGCATGGCCATTCACATCTGTATCCTGCTGTCAGGTATTATTTCATGACCATCTGCAGGTTCTTGAATTCCTGTCTGATTGACGCGGTCAGGCCCTGATACACCACCTGGTTCTTCGCCAGATATACCGCTTCCGTATCCGGATCCACGTTATTGCCGTCAACGCGGTAGGAATAACCCGAATAATCGCTGTAAGAAACGGCTTTCAGACGGCCAAGGTTCCGATTCAGGCCAGCCACTTTACTGTCCATGGAAGTATATCTGGACTGCCCGAGCGCCTTCGCAAGCTGCGTCTCAAAGTTCACATCGCTTCTCTTATATCCCGGTGTGTCGGCATTGGAAATATTATTCGAAATGACATCGTGGCGCAGCCATGACGCGTCCGCCGCCCTGTCCAGCACATTGATATAATCAAATGCATTGGTATTTGATAAGGTACTCATAATCATAACCCTCCTAGTCTAATAGAATCCATAGTCCATTATAAAGATATCAAAAAGAAAATACAAGGTTTTTCGATTCATTTTTCAGAAATAATTAGCAGTAATATCTGGAAAGATAAATGGAAAAAAGGATTCACACAGTTCCATTCATCTTCTCTGTAAATCCTTTTACAATCATAACATCCTGTATTTTTTCTATAATTATATGTGTCCGTATGCGGTGTATGCATAACAGTACCGCGCAGACGCCGGACGCCTCAGAACCTTCCCTGTTCCTTCAGCTTCTCTACTTCCTCAAAGACCACATCATTCAGCACCTTGATATATGTGCCTTTCATACCCGAGGAGCGGGATTCAATAACGCCCGCACTTTCAAATTTGCGCAGGGCATTGACGATAACAGAACGGGTGATACCTACTTTATCCGCGATCTTGCTGGCTACCAGGATTCCCTCCATGCCGCCCAGCTCGTCGAAGATATGCGTGATCGCCTCCATCTCGGAGAAGGACAGAGTGCTGATCGCAGATTTCACGACCGCCAGCTTCCGGTTCTCCTCCGCGTTCTCCTCACTCACCGCCCGCAGCATCTCAAGCCCTACCACCGTGGTGCCGTACTCGCACAGGATGATGTCATCTATGTCATACTGTGCATCGCACTTATAGAGGAAGAGTGTGCCCAGCCGCTCTCCCGAAATCTCTATGGGCGTGATCACGGCTCTGTAACGCTTGGTATCGACATTCTCAAATCCCAGCGTCTCCAGATTGACATTCTCCTTCGTGGACAGTACCGACAAAAGGCTCTCATTCAGCATCGAATCGATAAAGCCACCCACGTGATCCACGATCAGTTCCATGATGGATTCCACCATATCCAGATCCCCGACCCCGAGCACCTTCCCCTTCCTGCTGATCACAAGTACATTGGAACCGAGAATATCCTTCAGCACATCACAGATGTCGTTGAACACCACCTTGCCTGAATTATTGTTATGCAGAAGCTTCCCGATCTTCCTCGTCTTATCCAATAACTGAACACTGCTCATGAACCCAACTCCTTATCACTCTTGTTGTCTGCCCTATGATCTGTATACCAAATAGTTACACAATTCTTTATAATATGATTTTATCACAACATTCGAGTGTAATCAATGTTCTTTGAGCACATTTTGCATTGTTTTTCCCACAATTCACACTGTTTCACGGAATTTTCTGACATCCGCGACAATTTATCACACGCTGCTCTGCGCCTCCTGCTTCTGTGCATCCTTTACAAACCCGCAGCCTTCGTCCGAACACACAAGTTTATTGCCCTTTTGCAGCATGATAGCGCCGCACCGGTCGCATCTGTCCTCCACCGGCTTCTGCCACACCATAAAGTCACATTCCGGATTGTCGATACAGCCGTAATATTTTCTGCCCTTCTTCGTCTTCTTGAGAACGATGTCCCTGCCGCACTTCGGGCAGGCCACGCCGATCTTCTCGAAGTAAGGCTTCGTACTGCGGCACTCCGGGAATCCCGGACAGGCCAGGAACCTGCCGTGGGGGCCGTACTTGATGACCATCTGCCTGCCGCACGTATCACAGAATTCATCCGAAAGCTCATCCGCGATCTCCACCTCGTCCAGTTCCCGCTCCGCCGTGTCTACGGCTTCCGACAGATCCGGGTAGAAGTTGGAGACTACGGTCTTCCAC
>VSOD01000539.1 GCA_009774655.1 Lachnospiraceae bacterium | reverse complement strand
GGGATTTCCACCCATGAAACACTATACCCTTTGCTGGGCGCACACTGACCGCCTATCCCGTTATGGCAGTACCCCATAAAAGTATTTTATCAAAAATTGTCGGACGCTACAAGAGCGATTCCGGCTTTTTTATTTTTCTACTTGCCAATTCCCTGATTCAGAGTTAAGATACGACACCACGGAAGTCGGATGTGTATTCCGGCAAGTTAGAACGGATGGAACTGCCGGAGGAAGTCCGGCTGCTGATCGACCGTTACATCAGCGAGCAGAACGCGCATAGCACAATCTTGTGCTATTGATCACGGTATGGGATGCTCGCCTACCTGTTGGGATTTTCCGACTGCAAGGCGATGTTCTTGGGGAAATGCCTGCCCAAAGGGGGGGGTGGCAGAAATGGCTGCAGAAGTGTAACAGAAAAGTACGGACAGGGCGGAAATGCTGCCATAAACTTTCCACCCTGCCCCTCTTTTGTTCTCAAATATAAATCCTCGCCTCCGGTTCAACGTACTTGTTGGATTTCGACCAGTCGGAATGCGCTTTGAACCACTCCCGCTCGTCATCCGGCGTGACCGTTATCTTCTTGGAATAAACAGGGGAATCGGCATCATCCAGTTCCCCACAGGCATCAGTGTCAAGGTTTAACAGCCATTCGAAGTGGTCTTCGTAAACCCTCACCCCTGTCACATATTTATCAATATCGCTTTCTATAAATTCCCCATCCTCCGGCATGGAGAACTGTTCCATGAGCCTTTGCAGAGCTTCCAGCTTGCCGTTCACGTCCGCCTCCGTTGCAGGCTTCACGTCACGGTACTGCATATTCTATCGTCTTTTTGTTCAATAGTCCAAACTGATACTATATTTAATCTTCCATAGTATATCTCTTCCTTTTTATCACTATTTAGAAGTAAAACATTTCATTATATAGTATTCTACATATGTAGTTGGCGAAGGACAGGCAGCGTCACTCTAAATCAATATTAAGGAGAATACTAATATGAACATTACAGAAAAACAAAAGAAAGAACTGTTCGATTTAGCGAAGGGGATACGTATCCGTCGTGATACAGCACTGAATCTCTGCGACCAAGCGACCACAAAACAACAAAAAGAGCACTTTCTAAGACTGAGTATAGTTCAGGCAGCAAAAGAGTACGGAATCACTATCTGTTTTCAAATACTCGGATTATCAAAAGAATTTGCTGACTTTATTGGAGACACCAAAAATCATCTGCCGCTCCTGCTTTTTGAAAAAGCTTTTGCCGCAGAGAAAAATTTTATAGACAGTTTCCATGTTTACCATTCGATATATTCCGGAAACAGGGAAAAGGAACGTCAAAAGTGCCAAGAAAATCTGGCCATCTATAAAAGTTATCTGAGGGTGTTTACTATTTTAGAGATCACTGGAGAATATGAAGCTTATAAAGATCACTGTTAATCAATAGATAAAGGGCAGGCGCCTGATCCCCTGCCTTTTATGATAATGCAACAAGATACCGTCAATAATCAGATGCATAAGGCTCATTTTATAACATTGTAATATAGATAATTTCCATACAACGTGTTATACTTATAAACACTACATTTGAACATCTTACCTTTTCCTCGGAAGATTCCTATGCACAGATCATATAAACAGCAGAAAGAGGGACGAATATTATGACACCATCACAGATTGAGCATGACCATGACATACTTTTTATCAGTAATAAGCATAAAGATTTCTTTTATGATAATTTAAAGAAAATGCCAATTGACGATGTTTATCATAGGGCTCTCATATATTGCCTCGGCATCAATAATGATGCCAGGAGCCACATCACAGATATCTTTGATTTCGAAAACGACAGTATCAAGACCCAATGTCTCTTTGAAGGTTGGCAGACCGGTGGATCTATGAAAGTTACAAGGATGGCATTTAACCTTTACAGTAATTGTGCACCCAGCGTTAATGAGGATGACACCTGTGAGGAAAAAGAAGCTGAATATACAAAATATCTGCCGGATGAACTTTTCTGCTGTTCTTATGCCCCATTTTTCTGGCAGGCAATAAAAATACGTTATCCTGTTGAGACAACATATAATGCAGAATTGCATGGATATCTGGGGAGTCTGGATTGATTTAGCGAAGCATTGCACCATTCTGTGCCGTCTATTTCTCATATTTTGGGCTACTCACCCGGAAATACTCATAAGAAACCTGCCGAACAGTTTTCCGTCTTATGGGGGAGACATATAGCAGACAATAACCGCCGAGCAAAGAATAGCTGGTATTTTTTTCTATGGATTTCCCAGCACCTATAGGTAATCCGATACATCCTGCGAAGTCCCAGTCCACTTGTATAAAAAATCTGCATTTCTTCTCCATGCTGTACCAGATAAGATACACAGGTTGTTTAATAAAGTCTGCAGGGGTTTTCATCTCTTACTACAGATTCTGCACTGATTACGGAGCAGCATACGTATAGCCGCTTACAAGCTCGAGCTGCGAACCAGCATAAAGCTTATGTGTAAGCGTCAAACCATACGCCATGAAATAAAGCCACGCCGCTTTTCAGCGGCGCGGTTTCCTGCATATATCGGGCAATTCCTCTGCCCACGGCAGTAGTGCTTCCAGCGCTTTCGCATTGGTCACATTTCCGTCTTTATCTATAAGTTTCGGAAGTTCCGTCAGCAGATGGTTAAAATAATTATTAATACTCAGACTGTTTAGTTTCGCAGGTTCCGAGATGCTGTATATTACAGCACTTGCTTCTGCTCCTTTGACAGAATCAATAAACACCCAGTTTTTCTTTCCG
>VSOD01000538.1 GCA_009774655.1 Lachnospiraceae bacterium | reverse complement strand
GATTTATAAAAGAAGCGCTGGATTATACACTGTATCGCTAAATCCAGTGTACAATACCAGCGCCCCATACTAAGATACTAAGCGAGTGCCTCTCTGGCCTGCGCCACGATCTCCCGGTCCGTCCGAAAGATGCTGTACTCACTCATGGCCGGAATCCCCATAGGCACACCTTCCTTACGGTAACGCATCCCGCTGTCTATGATCTTCTTGGCAGACAGGTGAAAAGCCGTGATATCCGTCTGTGCACGGAACTTCCTGATCACATCCGGTGTCACACCCGCGCCTGCCATGATCTGCGGCCTTTTGCCTGCTCTTTGCATTTGCACAGACTGCGCATTCCCATGCGGCCGCTCCGCCTGTCTGTCACGTCCCGTTTCCTCAGTACCCATACCGGGACTTTCCGCCTGCAGGCTGCACAGTTTCTTAAGCAGCGGCAGCCCTGCCAGGCAGTCACTCTCCTGCCCGGAAGTCAGGATCGTATCGATCCCCAGCTCCCAGGCCTGTTCATAAGCCCGTATCGGGTCTGCGCACACATCGAAGGCGCGGTGCAGTGTGATCTTTAAATCTCCCGCCGCCTCCGTCAGCGCCCGCATCTGTTCCATGTGCAGGCCGCCGTCCTCATTCAGACAGCCGATCACCACGCCTTCCGCACCGGCCTCCCGGAACAGCTCCACTTCCCTTCTGAGGATCCGAAACTCATAGTCCGTATAGAGAAAATCACCGAAGCGCGGCCGCAGGAGCACTCTCACCGGCAGGTCACAGCACGCTTTCACCTGCTCGAACAATGCCAGCCCCGGCGATACACCGCCTATGATCAGACCGGCACACAGCTCCAGACGGTCCGCACCGCCCTCTTTTGCCGCCAGAGCGGATTCCACGCTGTCAACACAGCATTCCAATGTGTACTTTGTCATCTTTTTCTTTGCACCTTTCTGATCATCCGTTACCTTCTTCTGCTCCATGCCACGTCTCCTTCTTCCCGCATTCCACACGTTCCCGATCTGCCCTGCCACGCTCCGACAGTGCCTTCCTCTTGCGGTCACCCTACTGGTATTCTTGTCTGGTCGCCCTTACTGGTATTCTCTTCCGGTCACAATGACTGTCACTGGCACTCCGGAACCACGATATATTTTCCTTCCGCGCGCAGCGCAGGATCGGCCAGCACATGCTCCAGTTCCTCAAGCCCGATGGTCCTGCACACCATGCTCTCCACATCCAGCCGTCCGGAATCGATCAGCTGCAGCGCCCTGTGCTGTGTATGCGGATTGATAAACGATGCCCGCAGCGTCAGCTCCTTCTGGAAGATCTGGAACGGCTTCACCGCGATCTGCGCATCCGGCTTCGTCAGACCGAACATCATAACGGTTCCCTTGTTGCCTGCCAGATCAATGGCCTGCTCCATGGTGGCCGGCAGCCCCGCACACTCGATCACGGTGCGGATCCATGTCATCCCGGCTTCCTTAAGCCGCGCCTTCACATCCTCGTGCAGCGGATCAATACACACATCCGCGCCCAGTTTCCTGCCCATCTCACGCTTTTTCTCCACCGGCTCCAGCAGAGCCACCCTGGCCGCTCCGGCCAGCTTCGCCAGCTGCAGCATCAGCATACCGATCATGCCGCCGCCGATGACCACTACCTGATGTCCGGGCTCAATATCACACATGTCAATACCGTGCAGACAGCAGGCCACCGGTTCCGCCATCGCTCCCTGTGCAAAAGTCGTATTGTCGCCCAGACGGTATACCTGACTGGCATCCACCACACAGTATTCCGCAAAACCACCGTCTTTCGTCGTGCCGTAGCCTGTCATATGCTCACAGAAATGCACCTGGCCGTTCCTGCAGAAATCACAGGCCCCGCAATAGCCGTTGGGGTCGATACATACCCTGTCTCCGGCCCGAAACTGTTCCACATCACTGCCCGTCGCAGTGACAACACCCGAAAACTCATGCCCGAGGATCGTCGGCGGATGCACTTCCGCCGCTCCCTTATCACCCTCGTAGATATGCACATCCGTGCCGCAGATCCCACACGCCTTCACCTGAATCTGCACTTCCCCCGGCCCCGGTGCAGGCATCTCCCTCTGTTCCACCCGCAGATCATGCTGCCCGTAAAAAACCGCGCTCTTCATCCTCTTTGTCCCTCCTTATATCCGTCCAGTCTTGTATAGCCGCCCCGTCTAACCCTTTTTATATTTTTGCAGCACCCGCCCGAACAACAGACAGATGGCCGTTCCCGCAATGCCCAGAAGAAACAGCACCATTGCCGCGCCGGAACCCGGACCCGTGCCAAACAGCCTCTCCATAAGACTGCCGGCAGGTACTCCTGCCATGAACGGCTCACAGACTTTATCCACCAGTACCCCACCCAGAAAAAAACCTACCGGGATCGTAAAAAACTGCAGCGTGTTCCTGCAGGCATAAACCCTGCCCTGCATCTCGACAGGAATGCTGGTGCGCAGGATCACATCCAGATTGGCGCTCATGACAGGCACCGGAAGCCATCCTATCACCTGACCCAGACACCAGAGCGCCGGCGTTCTTGTAAAAGCCAGCAGGAAATTTTCCGTACTCAGGGAAAACAACATGGTGAGATAGATCACCCTTACCCTGTCCCCGGGCTGCTTCATAAAAGTCACCAGCACACTGCCGACCAGCATCGCCACACCCGCTGTGGACGTGACCAGCCCAAGCACTATCTCGCCGCCCTGCGGCGCAGGCAGAATAAAAGCCGGAAGCACCGCGTCAAAAGCAGACGCCACCAGATTCACACCCGCCAGAAACAGGATCAGCGTAAATAC
>VSOD01000537.1 GCA_009774655.1 Lachnospiraceae bacterium | reverse complement strand
GGAATCTGGCAATGATCGGTTCCATGAATGACGAGATTCTGCAGATGACGGAGCTGGCGGCAGATTTGATCGCTTATCTTCTGATCCATTATAAAGAGGCGCTGTACGAGAGATATCAGATCGTGCCGAAGGAGGATGGCGTCCGGGAAGAGGATACGCCGCTTTCGGTGCTGCAGCATGTCTGTGAGGTGCGTAAGTGTTATAAGCGGGGGCAGGAAGCAGACTACGAGAAAGCGGCGGCTGTCGTGGTCGATGATTTCAGAAGCGGCCGGATAGGCAGGATCACGCTGGAAATGCCTGAGCCTTCCTGAGACGGAGCTTGTCCGGCGCAGGAGCGCCATGATATAAAGTGAGATAAAGATTGGGGAATTGACGGAATGAAAAAAGTACTGAAAGAAATCTTGAGCACCAGCCTGTACATATTGTTTGTTTTGTGTGCCGTTTATCTGGTGATCCATTTTGTGGGGCAGAGGACACAGGTGCAGGGAAGTTCGATGGAGCCGAAGCTGAGCAATGAGGATAATCTGATCGTGGATAAGATCAGCTACCGGTTTCACGATCCGGAGCGGTTTGATATTGTGGTGTTCCCGTTCCGCTATGAGGAGAATATTTTCTACATAAAGCGGGTGATCGGGCTGCCGGGAGAGACGATCCGCATCGACGAGAAGGGCAACATCCTGATCAACGGAGAGATTCTGGAGGAGAGCTACGGCAAGGAAGTGATCCAGAGTCCGGGCCGGGCTTATGAAGAAATCGTGCTGGCGGACGACGAGTATTTTCTGATGGGAGACAACAGGAACAACAGCACGGACAGCAGAGATCCTTCTGTCGGCAATGTGAGGAGAGACGAGATCGTCGGAAGAGCCTGGCTGCGGATCTGGCCCCTTGATCAGGTCGGTTTTATAGAGCACAGGTAACAGGCGGGGAAGGGCAGCATGGGAGAAAATATCAAAGAAATTAAAGAGAAGATACAGGCAGCTGCGATAGAGGAACTGCCTGTTTTGTTTATGCAGTATGAGGCGGACGGCCGGGCGGGGGTGCGTGCGGCCATAGAGAAGGGAAGAAAGAGGATCCTTGCGTATGAAAAGGAAGTGGCAAGGATCGATGCGCTGTACAGATACGAGCGGGAATATGCCGCATATCAGTATATATGCGGGATAGACGAGGCAGGCAGAGGGCCGTTAGCCGGTCCTGTTGTGGCAGGCGCCGTTATTTTACCGAAAGACTGTGATATTCTGTATATTAACGATTCCAAGAAACTGTCCGAAAAAAAGAGAGAGGAGCTTTATACTGTTATCATGGAGCGGGCAGTGGCGGTGGGGATCGGTTACAGTACGCCGGAGCGGATCGATGAGATCAATATACTGCAGGCGACCTATGAGGCCATGCGGGAAGCAATCGGCAGACTGTCGGTTGTGCCGGATCTTCTGTTAAATGATGCGGTGACGATCCCGCAGATTTCCATCAGGCAGGTGCCCATCATCAAGGGAGATGCCAAAAGTATTTCCATCGGGGCGGCCAGCATTGTGGCGAAGGTGACGAGAGACCGGCTGATGGTACAGTATGACGAGGTGTATCCGGCATACGGTTTTGCCTCGAACAAGGGATACGGCGCGCAGGCGCATGTGGATGCATTGAAGAAGTACGGGCCGTGTCCGATCCACAGAAAATCGTTCATAACACATTTTTGTGAGGTATAAGAGTTGAATCTGGCGGGCATTTTCAAACGGAACAATCAGAATATCAGGGCAAATGATACAGTCAAGTCATCGGAAGGCATGTCCAGAGGGGAGCGCAGTTACCGGGTGCAGAATGAGATCAGGAGTCTTCTGCCGGGACAGACGATCCAGGGCGCGGTCGTCGGCCGAAGCGGTAACGTTGCACAGATCGCACTCAGCCAGGAACTGCTGATCAATGCCAGAATCGATCAGAGCATCAGTCTGGCGCTGGGGCAGAATATGAGCTTCGAGGTAAAGAGCAACAATGGTTCCGTGCTGTCTTTGACACCGCTGTATGCCAATATGGCCAATCAGGCGACGATCGTGCGGGCGCTGGGAGAGGCCGGACTGCCGGAGACGGCGGAAAATATAGAGATGGTGGCCAGAATGATGGAGGAGGGTATGCCCATCGACAAAGACACCATCTTAAATGTCAGCAGGCAGCTTATGGAATTTCCGGGACAGAATCCGGCTTCCATCATACAGATGATCCGGCTTGGGCTTGCCGTCACGGAGTTAAATATCGAACAGTTCGAACAGTATCAGAACGCGGGCCATCAGCTGCTTGGCAGCGCCGAGACGATTATGCAGGAACTGCCGGAAGTTTTCCGCGAACTGCTTGGTGAAGGCCGGTCCGGTCAGGCATATGCCTTTTACGGGCAGGTGCTGGATATCCTTGCAGAAGGAGAGGGCACGGAGAACGTGATCCGGAAAGGCACGGAAAACGGCGCGGAGCAGGCCGGACAGACGGCCGTCAACGGCGGGGAGACAGAGGCCGGCATACTGCCCGGCAGACTGATGGATCCGGGATTTTCGGATCCGGCAGGAGAAGGTATGGGTCCTGCCGGTCCGGCTGACGCGAACACGCCGGTGCTGACACAGAAGCAGTGGCAGGCACTGGGGGATATGCTGCGGGAACTGGGGATAGACGAGCAGACGGCTGCTCAGATCAGGAACGGCGGACTGTCTGCGAAAGAGGTGCTGGCGCTGATCCGCAATACGCTCTCCGGCGCCGGGGAGAAGGGGATGCCCACCCAGGTGCTGGAAAGGCTCTTTGGGGGCAGGGAGTTCGAGGCGCTTCTGAAAGCGGAGGTCGGCA
>VSOD01000536.1 GCA_009774655.1 Lachnospiraceae bacterium | reverse complement strand
ATACGGTACGATGTTTTGCATTGCATTGAATATGGGGGGAAAGTATGAAAACCAAAATAAATATTGCACTTATGCTTATCTGTGTTCTTTGTTTATCATCTTGTTCTGACCAAAAAGTTATTGAGTGGAATGGAGAAGTGGAATATTATCACCTCACGATGGTATATGACGAAACAAATATGTACGAAACAGTGGGGCAAGTAGATTACATTTTTATCGGAACTGTCGATGAAGTTATTGACAATGTGGTAGATTACAATACCTCAAACAGCATGGATGCTTACAGTCGATATGCAATTACGGTTGAAGAGAATTTAAAGGGCGAACTGGCAAAGAATTTGGAATGCTATCGGCATGGAGGATATTTAAAAGATGGTACTTTATTATATCCACGGTCTGACCATATTGAGAATACAAGGGATATTCCACAAGAAGGAAAAACATATATATTTATGGCATATGGGCAGCCAGACGGAGAACTGATTTTAGAAGAATTTTCTGGTGATATAGAGTATACAGACGAAGGTCTGAAGGAGATGTATATGGAATATATTGAAAATGAGATTCCAAAGGAGCAGGAGGGTTTTATTTCAAAATATGATGTAAATTATGGCAATTAAGTATGAAAGACATTATTTTTTCTTAAGGATAAATCTGCTGTATGAACCAGGAGCAAGAGAGGGCTGATGTCTCATATCCGTCCGGGGTGCTGTGCTGACTACGGCATAGGGCGAATCCTTTTTGCAGGGGAAGTTGCCGAGTTCTTGAACCCGATGGGCCAGGGCATATCTGCCGGGATGGAGAGCGGGTACTGCGCCGCCGATGCAGTAGCGGAGTATTTTGATAAACCGGAAACAGTCCGGGAGGCATTGCCTATTCCCTTGGGGGTTAGTTTATCATAGGTTTTGGAGGTGAAAATGTGCTGATCAACGAAGTGTGCAGGGAATGTTCTTTAACCAAAAAGGCTATTGAGTATTATATAGAGCAGGGGATTGTTGCTCCAGCCATACAGGAGAATGGATACCGCAGTTTTTCAGACGAGGATATTGCTGTTTTGAAAAAAGTTTCTGTTTTAAGAACCCTGGGATTATCTGTTGCGGACATCCATGATGTCCTGTCGAACAAGGATGCGGCGGCGTTAAATGAGGTCGACCATAAGAAGTCTGTGCAAATGTTTATTCAGCAGGAAAAGCAGGGACTGATCCAGGAGCTTGCATCAAATCATGATTGGAAACGGATACAGAGCAGACTGCATCGGATTCAAAAAAAGCAGATGGTTTCCGTGATAGTGTAAGACGTTTTCGTGTTTGTGTAGTTATTCAATGCAATTAATGACAATCACATCTGATATTTTCTATCATATTTTTCTATTAAACAGATAAGAATTAAAGAATACTCCTGAAACAGAAGTTGAAGATAAAGACGGACAGTGGCATAATAAAAACCATACTCCTAAAGAAAGGGGAATTTGTATGGATAAGATTCTGGTGGTTGAAGATAACATGGAACTGTCTGAAACCCTCTGCCGCAACCTGCAGGCGGAGGGTTTCACGTCATATGCCGCATTAAGTCTCGCGCAGGCCCGGAAATATCTGGACAGCGGGATTGATTTATGTCTGCTGGATATAAACCTGCCGGACGGTGACGGATTTGCTTTCTGCCGCAGCTTAAGTGAAAATACAGCTGTTCCCGTCATTTTGCTGACGGTGCGTGACGGGGCGCAGGACATGGTGCAGGGGCTGTCCATCGGGGCGGATGACTATGTGACGAAGCCTTTCCGCATGGATGTCCTTGTGTCAAGGATACGGGCTTTGCTGCGCAGGGTGAGGAACCGCAGACCGGAGGACGGAAGCCTTTACTGCGGAGATGTCTGCATCAATAAAAGGACATCCAGAGTCTATAAAAAAGACTGTCCGATAGAGCTGACGCCGAATGAGTACCGGCTCCTTCTCCTGCTTTTGGAGCATAAGAACCAGACCATTACCCGTGAGCAGATTTTGGAAAAGCTGTGGGATGCGGACGGCAATTATGTCAATGATAATACGCTTACCACGCTGGTAAAGCGCCTGCGGCAGAAGGTGGAGGATCATCCGCAGATGCCGAAGATGCTCCTGACAGTCCGGGGATTTGGGTATAAGGCGGTGGAGTATGAGGGATAAAAAGAAGGGGAACAGGATTTTAATATGCGGTTTTGCGCTTTTCATCTGCCTGTTCGTTCTGGCGGGCGGTGTTACCCTGTATCTGTCAGAAACATTTATCAGAAGCGGTATTGCGGATATGGCCGGGGCTGTAGGGATTGCTGACCCGGAACAGCTTGGCGATATCATGCATCTATACAAGTCCGGCGATGGCCTGAGGGCTGCGGGGGAAGAAATCTTAAGGCAGTACGGCTATGGGAGGGATGTATATTCTTTTGTTCCGGCATGGTTTGGGGCAGCGGCATATGCCATCCCTTTCTGTATCATACTGGTCATGTTGTTTCCTTTTTGGATTTACTGGAGGCACAAGATGAAGGAGGCAGAGAAGCGGACAGTGGCGCTTTCCGGCTATCTGGACAGAATCATGGAAGGGCAGTATGACACCCTGATGAAAGATGATACCGGTTCTGCGCTGGGGGACAGCATCTATAAAGCGGTGGTGCTCCTTCGGGAAGAACGGGAGCAGGCGCAGAGGGCAAAGGAGAACCTTGCGGACAACATGGCTGATCTGTCCCACCAGTTAAAGACTCCGGCGGCATCCATAGGGCTTACCCTTTCGCTGCTGAAAAAGAAAGCGTGGGATGAAGAGACAAAACAGGACATCGGCCGGATGGAAGGACAGGTCGG